>DATLJG010000127.1:0-2636 GCA_035538995.1 Hyphomicrobium sp.
CCTGCCTTCCCCATGATCATGTCGCCACTGCGCGAATTCGCGGCAAGCGATTTCATGTCCGGAAAGACCGCGGAAATTGCGGATCTTATGCGGCCCGATGCCGTCGCGAAGCCACTCGGCACATCCAGCCAGACCCTACGCCTCGGCTTGGCGCTCTCGGCGCTGGCATCGTCGATCCTTCTGCTGCTCTGGCATTACGCCAAAGGTCCCTTTGCACGACGACCGGGACGCCCATTCACGCTCGCCGAGCGCCGCATTCGCGAACTTCAATCAAAAGAAACCGGCGACGACCGTTATCGCGAGTCACTCATCATCCTGCATCGCGCCTTCGATGAATCGTTCGGGCGCCGTGTCTTTGCTTCCGACCTCCAGGCGTTTCTCAAACACCGCCGAGGCTTCGCGACATTCACAGATACGCTGCAACGATTTTTCGAAGGATCACGGATTTTCTTTTTTTCCGGCGACAAGGCTGCCGCCGAGTCCAAGTTCCCGATTGATGATGTCAAACGACTGGCTGCCGATCTCGCGCGAGAAGAGAAGGCGGCGGCATGATCTTCACCAACCCCGTCGCACTTTATTTGCTGCCTCTCGCCGTCCTGCCGCTGCTCGTCAGCGCCCAGAAACAGGAGGCATTCCCGTCTCTGAGCGGCTTTGAGGTCGATCGCCTTTCGCAAGTCATCTCCGCCGCGCTTCGTATCGCCGGCATGCTCGCCATTGTCGGCCTGATCCTGGGAATAGCCGGGATTTCACTTCGCGAACGCACCATCGACCGCATTGGGCATGGGGCACACATCGTCCTGCTGATCGATCGCTCGTCGAGCATGGACGATACCTTCGCCGGGCGGCAACCGAGCGGAGCCGAGGAATCGAAATCGAAGGCTGCCAAGCGTCTGCTGAAAGATTTCGTCATCAACCGCCCGCATGACCGGATCGGCGTCGCGGCATTCTCGACCGCGCCAATCCACGTCGTGCCCATCACCGACCACAAGGGCCTCATTCTCGGCGCGATCGACGCCATCGATCGGCCTGGGCTAGCCTTCACTGACGTCGGGCGGGGCCTCGCGATGGCCCTCAGCATGACCGAGGATGACGTATCGCAAGGCTCGCGCGCGATCGTTCTCGTCTCCGATGGCGCAGCCGTGATCGCGCGGCGGGTGCAGGACGCATTGAGAGCTGAGTTCGCACGCCACCCCGCGCATCTCTATTGGCTCTATCTTCGCACCGAAGGTACGAACGGAATTTTCGAGGAACCTCCGCCCGACACGGAGGACACGCCGCAAGTGCTTCCCGAAAGGCATCTGCACAAGTTCTTGCAGAGTCTGCATGTCCCCTACCGCGCGTTCGAAGCTGAAAGCCCCGAGGCGGTCAAAGCCGCAATCGCCGAAATCGGAAAACTGGAACAGACGCCGGTCGTCTATTCCGAACACATTCCACAATACGATCTCTCGCGATGGGCGTACGCTCTCGCGCTCCTCGGTATGCTGGCGCTTCTCGCGGCCAAGTTCTGTGAGCGATCGCTCGCGACCAACCGGGAGAGCGCTCATGCAGCTTGATCGGCTCAGCATCCTGAAGTCGTGGCGCGGTCCGTTGATCTGGATTCTGGCAGCGCTCGCAGGCGCCGCCTCGGTGTCGACATTTACACACTTTTGGCGGACCAGGGCCGACAACGAAACCATCCGATCGTTGCTGGTGCACAAGGACATCGCCGTCGATCCCACCCGTGCCTCCGGCGAAGTCGTGCTTGCCCGGGTCAATGATCTAATACGTCGCGACCGTCTCGATGAAGCGCAAACGCTTCTTGGTGGCACCGAAACACGCATGAAGCCCCGGCTCCGCGCTCTCGCTCTTTATAACCTTGCCAACGAAAGAACACGGCAGGGCGTCGAGTTCGTCCGCAAGGGCGACCTGGATCACGCAGCGGCCCTGATCAACGTCGCAAAAACGGAATATCGCCTTGCGCTAAAGATCGACCCCCGCGACTGGAACACAAAATACAATCTCGACATCGCGATGCGCATCGTTCGCGATCTTCCTCAGGCAGACAATTTGTCGGACGAAGAGCTGCAAACGCCCAAGAAGATATGGACCGACCTTCCCGGCGTTCCGAAAGGTCTACCATGAAGACTTTCGGGACGGACTGGAATTGGCGTCTATTGCTGCTCGTCACGGCCCTTGCCCTGACGATCGCAGCAATGATCGGATTTTACCTCATCCGCGATCAGCACGTCGCAAATGCAGTCGCCATCGTGGACATCACCGGCAGCATGAACACGCGCGACATGGGAAACCCGGTCGGCTCCGAAACGCGATTTGAGGCGGTCCGCGCGGCGCTCGTCCGCCTGATACAAAATCTACCGTGTCAATCGAGGATCGGCCTGGGCCTGTTTACCGAGCGGATCTCGTTCTTGTTGTTCAATCCCGTCGAGGTCTGTGGCAACTACGATGCTCTTGAAAGCGCCTTTTCAGACATCAACTGGCGCATGGCCTGGCAGGCCGACAGCTACGTTGCGAAGGGCCTCTACTCGGCGATCGATATCGCGTCGAGTATCAAATCGGATCTCATTTTTCTGACCGATGGGCAGGAAGCGCCGCCCCTGCCCTATACCGGCACGCCACCGTTCCTCGGCAAACCGGGA
>DATLJG010000128.1:0-2140 GCA_035538995.1 Hyphomicrobium sp.
TCTCGTAGACAATCTCGCCGTTGTTATACGAGATGTCGTAAGCGAAAATCGCGAATGCCAGAACGATGACCGTCAATCCCTTCATGGCAATCAACGTCAGCACACTGACATTAATGCGCGGTTAAGTTTTCGACCGGCGGCTCGCGTGCGGACGATTGGCAACGTCATCCCGGCGAAGGCCGGGATCTGCCCAGGCTGATGTTATCACTCTTGCCGATGCTTGGACGGATCCCCGCCTGCGCGGGGATGACGGCGGGGAGGCGTGGTCGGAAACTTACTCTGCTGCTTCGCGGCCGAATTGAAGCTCGGCGAGACGGGCGTAGATGCCGCCGCGACGCACGAGTTCAGCGTGCGTGCCGGCTTCGACGATCTGGCCTTTCTCCATTACCAGGATGCGATCGGCCTTCTGTACCGTTGCGAGGCGGTGAGCGATGACGAGCGTCGTGCGGCCGGAAACAAGATCATCGAGTGCTCGCTGGACGGCTCCTTCGTTTTCCGCGTCCAGCGCGCTCGTGGCTTCGTCGAGAAGCAGGATCGGAGCATTCTTCAGAATGGCGCGCGCGATTGCGATGCGCTGACGCTGACCGCCCGACAGCGACGTACCACGCTCGCCGAGCTTGCAGTTGTAGCCGCCGGGCAAAGCTGAAATGAATTCATCAGCCTGAGCCGCAATCGCCGCCTGCCGTATCTCGGCCAGTGTCGCGCCGGGCGTGCCGTAGCTGATGTTTTCAGCGATCGTATCGGCAAAGAGCGCCACATCCTGTGGCACGATGGCGATGCGGCGGCGGAGTTCGGTCAGATCGGCGTCGGCGACGTTGACGCCGTCGACGCGGACCGTTCCGGATTTCGGATCGTAGAAGCGCAAAAGCAAATTGAAGATCGTGCTCTTGCCCGCGCCGGACGGCCCCACGAGCGCCACCGTCTCGCCGGCCTTGACCTGAAACGAGACGTCATCGAGCGATTGCTCGTCGCGCCGCGTCGGATAGGAGAAGCTGACGTTCTCGAATGCGACGGTGCCAAGCGGCGGCTTCGGAAGCGGGACAGGTTTTTCCGGAGAGCGGATTTCCGGGATCGTCTGCAGCATTTCGGACAGGCGCTCGGCGGCTCCGGCCGCTTGCATGATCTCGCCCCAGACTTCCGACAACTCCGCGAGCGCGCCCGCCGCGAACAGCGCGTAGAGAACGAACTGGCCGAGCCTGCCGCCGGTCATTTCGCCGGCGATGACGGCGGATGCGCCGTACCAAAGGACGCCGGTGATGCTGGCGACCGTCAAGAAGATCGCTATGCCGGTCAACGCCGCGCGCGCGCGCATGCGCTGGCGCGCCGCCTCAAAGGCTTTTTCCACGGCGCCGCGAAAGCGGTCGGTGACGGCGTTCTCGTTGACGTAAGCCTGCATCGTCCGATGGGCCGCGAGGTTCTCGGCGGCGTAAGCGGAAGCATCTCCGAGCGTATCCTGCGCGGTGCGCGACAACCGGCGAACGACGCGGCCGAAGCCGACGAGCGGCAGAACGATGATCGGAATTGCGATGAACACCAGCAATGACAGCTGGGCGCTCGATACGAACATCATGATCAGCGCGCCGACGAGCATGATGAAGTTGCGCGCCGCCTGGCTGAGGGATGATCCGGTGACGGCCTTGATCTGCGTGGTGTCGGCGGTCAACCGGCTCATCATTTCGCCGGAATGATTGCGATCGAAGTAGGCGGGGCCAAGCTTTGCGAGCTGCGCGAAAACCTTGGTTCTGAGGTCGGCGACAACGCGCTCGCCGATCCAGTTGACGAAATAATAGCGGGCCGGGCTAGCGATCGCGATCAGCAGGCCGATGCCGATCAACGTGATGAAGTAATTGTTGATCAGGGCCGGGTCGTTGGCGCGAAAGCCGTTGTCGATCATCCGCCGGACAGCCAAGGGCACCGACAGCATCGCCAGGGCCGAAACGACCAAGGCAATGATAGCGCCCCACAAGGCGCCTTTATGCGCCAGAATGAAGGGTCGCAGCGTCATCAATGGCTTAAGGGACTGCCGCTGCCGCGCGTTATCCTCCGCTGGCGACTCCCGCCGTCGGTCCTGTTCTGCTGCTTCGCTGCTCATCGGCTTTTCTGGATTCCAACGCTCGGGGCAACAATGCTGTTTGACCCT
>DATLJG010000129.1:0-7847 GCA_035538995.1 Hyphomicrobium sp.
CATCATCCATCGCTGCATTTCGAAATTTGCTATTATCAAGCGATCGATTTCGCGATCCGGCACGGATTGGCCCGTGTCGAGGCCGGGGCGCAGGGCGAGCACAAGCTGGCGCGGGGCTATCTGCCCGTCGAAACGTATTCGGCGCATTGGATTGCCGAACCGAGCCTACGCCGCGCCGTTGAACGCTTTCTGCGTCAGGAGCGCGAGATGATCGCACAATACGGCGCCGACTTGACCGAGCACGGTCCCTATCGCAAAGACGAGACTTAGGACGCGGGCGGGATTGACCGGACGCGCAGCATACAAAGCCGGGCGAGCATCATGTCTTATGATCCGAACAACATCTTCGCGAAAATCCTGCGCGGCGAGATTCCTTGCCATAAGGTCTATGAAGACGCCGACGCGATTGTCTTCATGGATGTGATGCCGCAATCGCCGGGACACGCGCTCGTTGTGCCGAAGGCCGCATCACGCAATCTGTTCGATGCCGATCCAGCCGTTCTCGCTAAAGTCGTGCCGCTTGTGCAGAAGGTGGCTGTCGCCGCAAAGTCGGCCTTCAATGCCGACGGTGTGAGCATCGCGCAATTCAACGAAACGGCCGGCGGGCAGACCGTCTTTCACCTGCATTTTCACATCATTCCGCGTTACGAGGGCCAGGCTCTCAAAACGCACGCACGCGGCATGGAAGATGGCGCCGTTCTCGCGGGCAATGCCGAAAAGCTGAAGGCTGCGCTCGCCGGATAAGGCGCTTCGCCCTCGGATTCACCACACTGGTCTGCTACGTTGACGACTTATGCAGCGTAGCGGAGGTTTTGCTCATGGCCTCGATCCTGGTTATCGGCGCCAGCCGCGGCATCGGTCTAGAGACGGTGAAAGCCGCCCTTGCGGCCGGGCATGAGGTGCGTGCCTTAGCCCGTTCGGCACCGACGATACCCATCACCGATCCGAAGCTCACGAAGATCACCGGCGACGCCTGCGTTCGCGACGAAGTCATTGCCGCGGTTCAAGGCGTCGACGCGGTGACTTACGCCGCCGGCGTCACAAATCCTTCGACCCTGGTATTCGGCACGACGCTTTTCTCGGACTCCACGCGCATCCTCGTCGATGCGATGCAGACAGCGAATGTCCGGCGATTGATGATGGTGACAGGCGCCGGCGCGGGCAACAGCCGGGGACGCATCAATTTCCTCTACGACAATTTGATTTTTCCGGCCCTTCTGCAGCGCGTCTATGCCGACAAAGACATTGCCGAAGATATCGTGATGAAAAGCAATCTCGATTGGACGATCGTGCGTCCCGGCCTGCTAACGAACCGTCCCGTGACAGGGCGCTATAAAGTTTTGACCGAAATGAAAGATTGGCGCGGCGGGTTCATCTCGCGCGCGGACGTAGCGGATTTTCTCGTCAAGCACCTCGACGATCCGGCGTTTTTTGGAACGACGCCTCTGCTGACCGACTGACATTTCACAAACAAAAAGAGCGCAGACTTGGCTGCGCTCTTTTCTCAATTGGCGATCCAGGCGCGATGCGCCGACGCGATCAGTCGTCTTTCTTCTTCCGGGGAACGCTCGGCACGGCACCGGATTCCTTCGGCTTGTCGCCCTTTTCCTTCGGACCGGGCAGCGCCTTTTTCGGTGTTGCATCCGCTAGCACCGGCTGCGGCCCGTCATCGTCGCCATCGTCCTCCTCGGCGACCTTGCCGCGCTTCGCAGGATCGAGCGGCAGGAATTCGAACGCGAGTTCGCGATCCGGTCCCTCACCTTTGACGAGCACTTTGACGGTGCCACCGTTCTCGAGCTTTCCGAAGAGCAGTTCTTCAGCCAACGGCTTCTTGATGTGCTCCTGGATGACGCGCGCCAACGGCCGAGCGCCGAACTTGTCGTCGTAGCCCTTCTCCGCCAGCCAGCTCGTCGCCTCGTTCGACAGTTCGATCGAAACGCTGCGATCCGCCAACTGCGCCTCAAGCTGGAAGATGAACTTCTCGACGACCTGAGCGATGATCTCCGGCGACAAGCCCGAGAACGGCACGATCGCGTCGAGCCGGTTGCGGAACTCGGGCGTGAACAGCTTCGTCACGGCCTCCGTATCCTCGCCTTCCCGCTTCGAACGATTGAAACCCATCGGCGGCCTTGCCATGTCGGCGGCGCCCGCATTGGTCGTCATGATGAGGACGACGTTGCGGAAGTCGATCGACTTGCCGTTGTGATCCGTCAGCTTGCCGTGGTCCATGACCTGCAGCAGGATATTGAACAGATCCGGATGCGCCTTCTCGATTTCGTCGAGCAGCAGGACGCAGTGCGGGTGCTGATCGACGCCATCGGTCAGAAGACCGCCCTGATCGAAGCCGACATATCCCGGAGGCGCACCGATGAGACGTGAGACCGTGTGCTTCTCCATGTATTCCGACATGTCGAAACGCAGCAGCTCAACACCCATCAGGTTGGCCAACTGCTTGGCCACCTCGGTCTTGCCGACGCCGGTCGGGCCGGAGAACAGGTAGCAGCCGATCGGCTTCTCCGGTTCACGCAGGCCGGCGCGCGCCAGCTTGATGGCGCTGGAGAGTGCCTCAATCGCCTTGTCCTGACCGAACACCAGCCGCTTCAGATCTCGCCCGATGTGGGCGATGACCTCGGCGTCGTTCTTGGTCACCGTCTTCGGCGGGATGCGCGCCATGACGGCGACGGTTGCCTCGATCTCCTTTGTGGTGATCTTCCGCTTCCGCTTACCTTCCGGCAGCAGCATCTGCGAAGCGCCCGTCTCGTCGATCACGTCGATCGCCTTGTCGGGGAGCTTACGATCATGGATGTACTTGGCCGACAGATCGACCGCCGCCTTGATGGCTTCGTTCGTGTACTTGACCTTGTGATAGTCCTCGAACACCGACTTCAGGCCCTTGAGGATTTCGATCGCATCTTCGACGGTCGGCTCCTTGACGTCGATCTTCTGGAAGCGACGGACGAGAGCACGGTCCTTCTCGAAGTGCTGACGATATTCCTTGTAGGTCGTCGAGCCGATGCAGCGGAGCGTTCCCGACTGCAAGGCGGGCTTCAAGAGGTTCGACGCATCCATCGCGCCGCCGGAGGTCGCTCCGGCGCCGATGACGGTATGGATCTCGTCGATGAAAAGAACCGCGCCGGGATAGGCCTCGATTTCCTTCATCACGGCTTTCAGCCGTTCCTCGAAGTCGCCGCGATACCGCGTGCCGGCGAGCAATGCGCCCATGTCGAGTGCGAAGATCGTGGCGCCCTTCAAAACGTCCGGCACCTGACCGCCGACGATCTTGCGCGCGAGCCCTTCGGCAATCGCCGTCTTGCCGACGCCGGGATCACCGACGAACAGCGGATTGTTCTTCTGGCGGCGGCATAGCACCTGGACGGTGCGCATGACCTCCTGCTCGCGGCCGATCAGGGGATCGATCTTGCCGTCGCGCGCCTTTTTGTTGAGGTTGACGCAGTAGGTATTGAGCGCATCGCCGGGCTTCTTCTCCTCGCCCTCCGCCGCACTCACGTCCTCATCGACGCCGCGAACGGTGCGCGGTTCGAACATGCCGGGCCGCTTGGCAATGCCGTGAGCGATATACTGAACGGCGTCAAAGCGCGTCATTTCCTGTTCTTGCAGGAAGTAGGCGGCATGGCTCTCCCGTTCGGAGAAAATGCCGACGAGCACGTTGGCGCCCGTGACTTCCTCGCGGCCGGATGTCTGCACGTGGACGATGGCGCGCTGCACGACGCGCTGGAACGAGTTCGTCGGATGCGCGTCCCGCGCCGATTTCGAGATGATCGGCTTCAGTTCGGTATCGAGATACTCGATGAGCCGGGCGCGCAACTGCTCGAGGTCAACGGAGCACGCGCGCATGACGGCCGCGGCATCGCGATCATCGACGAGCGCCAGAAGCAAATGCTCCAGCGTCGCGAATTCATGATGGCGCACATTCGCATACTGCACCGCCCGATGCAGCGAGGCTTCAAGATTTTTGGAGAGCGATGTCAATCGAATCCTACTCTTTCTCCATGGTGCACTGTAGAGGGTGGCCATGCTGACGTGAAAAGTCCATGACCTGAGTGACCTTGGTTTCAGCGACCTCGTACGTGTAGACGCCGCAGATTCCGACACCTTTGTGGTGAACGTGAAGCATGATCCGCGTCGCGTCTTCTTGTCCTTTGTTGAAGAAGCGCTGGAGCACGAGCACCACAAATTCCATTGGGGTGAAGTCGTCGTTTAGAAGGAGAACTTTATAGAGGCTCGGCTTCTTCGTCTTCGGCCGAGTCTTGGTGACGATGCCCGTCTTTGAATCGCTGTCGCCGTCTCCCTCGTCGCGACGCGGACCGTCGGGCGGATTGTTGCCTCCCGCAAGGCGGATCAGCGCCGCCACCGTATTCAATTTTCTGTGCTCCTCAGTCATTTCACGCCTCGGGGTCAGCCCGAATCCTTCGCCCTTTCGGAATCTAATCGGCAACCGGCCCACGTTGGAGGCAGAAAAGCTACTTTCTACCGCCCAAATGCGTGCCCACACGGCTACCAATGCGTTTCGCCAAATGTCCAAGGGAACGCCCACACCAGCTACCCCGCCAATATAGGCACTGCGCCGGACAAAAAACAGAATGAGCCGAGTGACGCAGCGCGCCCATCCGAATAAATTTTTTCCGCGTAGGACGTAGTTGCCTCCAAGGAACACGCAACAGTCGCGCCGGCGGCTTGCCCCTCCTTTGGTAGCATCGCGTGGAGACGTTTTCTCTCGACAGGCGCCGCCGCACACTTCCGGTTGCGTCGGGGCCGTCTCGTCGCGTGATTTGCCCGCTCTCCTGCCGATCCTCGCCGGGTCGCGTGCCACAATTCGCCCCAAACGGGCGGGACAGCCGGAAACCCTATTTTTACCGGGTTTTTTAACGTTACCTCAGGCCCTTGGCGTTACAGTCGAGGTGCATCTTTAAGGTACGGAATTCGTTTCTGCGCCAAAAAAGTGCCTAAAAACAGTGCTCTGCTATGCATCGACTGGCGGGGCCGGACCGCGGGAGCTTTTTGGGCAAACCTGCGGCATCAGGGCAGTCAAATACGCCGTCGCGTCTCGGGCGGCCGGAGGGAATAGCGTCGTGTTTCGACGAGTATTGGCGTTCGCGCTCCTTTTTGTGGCTTTGACGGGCGTCTTCGCGGTCCCGGCGACGGCTCGGGCCGAAAAACACGCTGCTTTCGTCATCGACGCGAATTCCGGGGCGGTTCTGCGCAACGACGATGGCGATGCCATCCGGCATCCCGCCTCCCTCACGAAAATGATGACGCTCTACTTGACGTTCGAGATGATCGAGAGCGGACGCCTCAAAATGTCCGACATGGTCACGATGTCGAAGCGGGGCGCGAGCGTCGCCCCCTCGAAGCTCGATCTCAAGCCCGGTGAGCAAATATCCGTGGCTGACGCCATCAAGGCGCTCGTCACGAAGTCCGCCAACGATGTTGCCGTCGCGCTGGCGGAGAAGATCGGCGGCACAGAAACGAATTTCGTCCGCCTGATGAACGCCCGCGCCCGGGACATCGGAATGACGAAGACGCATTTCGAGAATCCGTCGGGCCTTCCCAACGACGATCATGTTTCGACGGCGCGCGACATGGCGACCTTGGCGCTGCACCTAATGGACGATTACCCGCGCCACTATCGCGTGTTCTCGACCCACGTCTTCCAGTATCGGGGAAAGTCGTATCGCAATCACAATACGATGCTGAACACCTTTGCGGGCGTTGACGGCATCAAGACCGGCTACACGCGGGCCTCAGGCTTCAATCTGGTCACCTCTGTCCATCGGGGCAAAAGGCATCTGATCGGCGTGGTGTTCGGCGGGCGGACCGCCGCCAAGCGCAACGCTGAAATGCGCACTCTTTTGACAAAGGCGTTTACACGCGCCTCGACGGTCAAAACACGCAAACCGTTGTTGCTCGCCCGGGCACGAGACGAGCGCAAGCCAGCGCCCCGCCACGCGGACCGCCGGCCGCCGCAACCGGCGCCCTCTCAAGTTGCTGAGGCCGAGAGCCGCGAGACGCCCATTCATATCTTCAAGGTCCGGCACGTCCCGATCGTGACGAAGGGTGGAACGACCCCCGCCGATCAAACAACCAACATGGAAGGCCTCGACGGTTCTGGCGCTCCCGACCGCGCGTCTGAACCAGCGCAGCCTGCCGCGGCTTTCGCAACACCCGTCGCCTTTGCACCGCCCTCCGAGCCGATGCGTCCGGCTCCGCAACCGCGGATGGTCACGGGAACGACGGGCCGGCCGACGAATGTAGCAGTTAGCGACGCTCCGCAACGTGGTTTGCCGCCTTCGACGCTCAATGCTCAAGCCTGGGCCTTACAAGGTCCGGCCAACCGGGCTCCTGCGCAATATGGACAGGCGCGGATGATGGCCGTGCGCGCGGCTGCTGGTAATTACGAAGTTCAGATCGGCGCTTATGGATCGATCGCGGACGCGCAACGCGCCCTCGTTTCGGTGCAGGATCGCGCGCAGCAATTGCTGGCTGGCGTTGCCTCGGTCACGCATCCCGCAACGAAAAACGGTCACCAAATTTTCCGGGCGCGTTTCGCCGGATTCAATGAGGATCGGGCCACGTCCACATGCACCGCCCTTCGCCGCAAGGGCGTCGACTGCTTCGTGATGGCGGGCGACTAACCCGTTCGCTTTTTAGGCTTTGCCGCTCAGCAGCGTGTAGTTACCGCCGGTCGCGGTGATGTCGGTCGATCGCGTTCGTTCAGTTACGAAGCGCAGCAGATAGTTCGGTCCGCCGGCCTTCGGACCGGTTCCCGATAATCCCTCGCCGCCGAACGGCTGCACGCCGACGACTGCGCCGATCTGGTTTCGATTGATGTAAAGATTGCCGACACGGGCGTTCTCCGCGACGTATTCGGCGACGCTCTCGATGCGGCTGTGCAGGCCGAGCGTCAAACCGTAGCCCGTCGCGTTCAGAGCCGCGATGACCTTGTCGAGGTGACCGCGCTCGTAACGGATCATATGAAGAATAGGTCCGAAAACCTCGTGATCGACCTTGGCGAGCCGGTCGATCTCATACAGCGCCGGCGTTACGTAGGTTCCGGCACGGCAGGGCTCCGGCATCGCAAGATCGATAATTTCGCGCGCCTCGCGCTGCATGCGAACCTTATGACTTTCGAGCATATCCTGCGCCGCTTCATCGATCACCGGCCCGACGTCGGTGGCGTAATCGAGCGGATCGCCGACATCGAGGGCTTCGATCGCACCTGCGAGCATCGAACGGATGCGTGGCGCGCAGTCGTCCTGAACGAAAAGGATGCGAGCGGCGGAACAGCGTTGCCCGGCGCTATCGAATGCCGAGCGCACGGCATCGCGCACCACCTGTTCCGGGAGCGCCGATGAATCGACGATCATCGCGTTGATGCCGCCGGTTTCGGCAATGAACGGCACGATGGCGCCGCGCCGGTCGGCGAGCGATTTCTGAATCGCCCATGCCGTTTCGCAGGAGCCGGTGAACACGACGCCTTCGATGCGCGCATCCTTGACGAGGGCCTCGCCGAGTTTCCCGCCGCCTGTCACGAGATGCAGGACTTCGTGCGGGATGCCCGCCTCGTGCAGCAGCTTGACGACGAGGAAGGCCGCTCCCGGCGTCTGCTCGGCAGGCTTGGCGATCACAGGATTTCCGGCGACGAGCGCCGCAGCAATCTGTCCCGTAAAAATCGCAATCGGAAAGTTCCACGGCGAGATGCAGGCGAACGGACCGCGCCCGTTTAAGGTCAGCGTATTTTCCTCACCCGTCGGGCCTTTCAGACGCAAGGGATCGGAAAAAAGGCGGCGGGCCTGCACGGCGTAATAGCGCAAATAGTCGACCGCCTC
>DATLJG010000130.1:0-1786 GCA_035538995.1 Hyphomicrobium sp.
GGCACGCCACCCCAGAACCGCGCCGAATAGTCCAATGCGCGGTCGTTGGAAGCGGCATACAGCGTCACGCCCTTCGCGAAACTGGTGATCTCGCGCGCGATGATATTGAACTTGTCGCGATCGACGTCAGGAGCCGCAAGAATAACCTGACTGATGACGACGCCGGGCGGCACTTGCGGCTTCAGGCGTTCCAAAACCCGCAACAGCAGTTCGTTGCCCATCGAATGCGCGATCAGGCTGATCGACGTCGCACCGCTCTTTTGAATGACGAACTTCAGGAACTCGGTCAGCCTCGGCTCAGCTTGCTCGACGCTTCCGTGATCGTAGGTATAGCTCGCGATCTTGCCGCCGGAGGGCCAACTGTAGAGGAACGGCACGCCGTCGAAGCGCAGGTCATAGGCAATCTGCGCGGTCCGGTAGAGGGCGCAATCGAACGACGTGTTGAAGCCGTGCACGAATACGAAAGCGTGGTTCTTGAATGTCTTGGATGTCGCGAGCCGCGCCTTGATCAGCGACAGCATCTGATCTTCCGTCAGGCCTTTGATTTCCTGCACGGTGAAGTGCTTCTGCGGATCTTCCTTTTCCTCGTAGACCTTGATCTTGAAATACGGAATTTCGATCACGACCGGGCGCTCGATGTTGGGCACCTTGTGGATGAGCGGTACGGTGACCAACGCGCGGCCGAGTTGCAGCTTATGTCCGCGCTCGGAGCCGAACTGTAGCCGATTTGGATCGGCCTCGATGGCGCGGTCGGTTCCGTAAAAGACCGGCACGACGTCATAGGTCTTGGCCGGATCGGGCGCGGGCGCGGTGGGCGCCACGCGTTTCGCCTCGGACTCGCGATGCGCAGCATCGGCTCGGGCTTCTTCATCGGCGCGCCTGATGGCGGCGGCACCGGCTTCTGCTTCGGCTCCGGCGCGGGCCGCGGCTCCTGGTGCAGCGGGTGGCAACGGAGGCTGTGCGGCGGTCGTTTCGGGAGACGCCGGTGGCGGCGGCGCGGCAGCGGTCGGCCGCGAAGGCGCTGCGGCCTTGGGCTCAGGCTCCGCCGCTACTATTCCCCCGCCGACGGGATCGTCGGGCGCTGCGCTTGGCGCCGCTCCTCCGGCGGGCTCGGCGACGGACCTTCCTTCGGCGACGTCCGCCGGATGGACGGATTCGGATGGTGCGGGCGCGGGAGAGGCTCGGTCATCCTCCTGCGCCGTCTGTGACTGGCTTTGTGGCGCCTTGGCGAGCTTTGGGGCCTCTGAGCACGCAGCGAGCGCGCCACACGCCACGACCGCAGCAAACAAAATTCCCTTCCGACGCGGCGGCGACAGCCGACGCCTGGCAAGCGAATACATCGCAATCCTCCCCGATCCGTTGGCCCCCAGGCCGCATAAAATTTACGATCCCCTGCCGTCCGGAGCAACAAAGTCCGTGGTCCGACGGGTTGAAACACGGGGGCGACGAAATCTGGTCTTGCAGGCCGCGCCGTTCGTGATCATGGTCGCGCCCTTGAAAAGATAAGGAAATCCTCGCAGATCATGGCGACCGCACCTCCAACCGCCTTCCGCATACCGGTTGCAGATTATGTCACCGGCATCACAGCCGGAGACCGAGCGTTGCTGGCGCGCGCCATTACGCTCGTCGAAAGCACGAATCCCGAGCATGGGCGGCTGGCGCAACGCATTCTGCAGGAACTTCTGCCAAGGACGGGCAAGGCGGTGCGTCTCGGCATCACCGGCGTTCCGGGCGTCGGCAAATCGACGACCATCGACCAGTTCGGCATGAACCTCATTGCCGAGGG
>DATLJG010000131.1:0-3670 GCA_035538995.1 Hyphomicrobium sp.
TGCGCCAAGACCGCGGGTGCAGCGAGAACCATTAAAGCACCACCGGCGACCCCGGCGGCGAAGCGCCAGATGAAGAACCACGCGAAGTCTAACGGCCACGCGCACGCGAAGAAGGCCGCCGTCGCAATCAGCATCATCAGACGAAGCGTTACGTGCAATGACAACCGGCTCGATATCGCACGGCCCAAAAGCGCGCCCGCTAGATAGCCCGCGAGGTTTGCAGCTCCCAGATACGCGGCCGTTGCCGGGTCGAACCAGTGCGCGCCAATGACCGCCGGAAGAAGTGGCGTGTAGGCGAAGCGGGCCAATCCAATGCCGATCAGGCTGGCGCAAAATGCACAAAGAATGGACCGCCACATCGCAGGGGAAGCTGCCGAAAGGCCGTCGGAAGCGACGGCGCTGTCATCGGTCATTCACGTCGTCCTATTCCTTGCGCCCCGTCTCCAAGCACCGGGACCGCTGCCGACCACTCGTACGAAAACACGGCTGAAATGGCTCTGATCCACAAGGCCGCAGGCCAACGCGATTTCAAAAATCGGCAAGGACGATACCCGCAGCAACTCCTCCGCGTTGGTGGCGCGTGGAGCAAAATGGGAAGCCCGTCCGATTTCGTTTGCGCAGTGCCATCATTGAATGGAAAAATCAACGATGAGAAGACAGTGGCTCATGGAGACCTGCATGTTTATCCGCAGACCGCGCGTTTTGGCTTTCTCGACGGCAGCGCTCGTTGCCGCGGCTATCGCCCAAGTGTCCCTTGCACATGAAAACGGCGACGCCATCAAACCGGTTCTGAGCGAAAAACTACCGAACGTTCCAGGCAAAAGCATCTCGACGATCGTCGTCACGTATGCACCCGGCGGCACTTCAAAAGCGCACCGCCATGCGGGGAGCGTTCTTGCGTATGTGCTGTCCGGCGAAATTCGCTCAGAGAATTCCGCTACCGGACCGGCAAAAGTCTACAAGGCGGGCGAGGCATTTTTTGAACCTCCCGGCAGCGAACATCTCATAAGCGAGAATGCAAGCAAGACAGAGCCGGCCAGTCTCCTCGCGATTTTCATCGCAGATGACGGCGCAAAGCTGACAACATTCGATAAGTGACGATGAAGGCCAACCAGATACATGCGTTTGGATCGCCCGCCGTGATCGCGTTCGAGGACGTCCCTGTTCCCGAACCCGGACACGGCGAAGCGCTGGTGCGCGTTGTGGCGAGCGGAGTCGGACCCTGGGATGGCTGGATCCGCTCAGGAAAGAGCGTCCTGCCACAGCCCCTGCCTCTGACACTTGGATCCGATTTCTCCGGAATTGTTTCGGCTGTCGGACCTGACGCGCGTGATTCCAAGATCGGCGATGAAGTTTTTGGCGTAACGAATGCGCAATTCACCGGCGCCAATGCGGAATATGCCGTCGTCAAAACGTCGATGATCGCGAAGAAGCCACGGCAGCTCGGACATATCGATGCCGCGTCGGTTCCAGTCATAGCTGTGACCGCGTGGCAAATGCTTTTCACACATGCGCACGTCTCGGCGGGACAATCCGTGTTGATCCTCGGTGCGGCGGGCAATGTCGGAGCCTTCGCGGTTCGGCTGGCGCGGCAGGCTCACGCGAATGTCATCGCTGTGGCGCCAAAGCGCGATACGCGCTTTTTGCAGGAAATCGCTGCAGATGAAATTATCGAGAGTTCGTTCTCGTCCGACGAACTCGATCCGGTCGATGTGGTCATCGACCTGGTCGGCGGCGAGATGCAACAAAGAGGACTCGCCACCCTGAAACAAGGAGGAATTCTGGTTTCTGCCGTTTCGCAGCCCAGCGCATCCGAAGCAGAGCGCCTGGACGTGCGTGCCGGCTTCATGCTGGTCGATGTTTCAACAGCGTGCCTTACGAAATTGGCGTCCATGTTCGATGCGGGAGAACTCGATACCAATATCGGCACAGTGCTTTCGCTTGCCGAAGCGCGAACCGCGCACGAAATGTTGGAAGGCAGCCGCCCGCGCCCGCGCGGAAAAATCGTGCTGCGGAGTGACTGACGTCCTGCCCGCGAGATGTCTCGCGAGCGCCTTGTCGCCGATCATCTCGCTCGCGCCTGGGCGAGGAAATGCAGCATGACAATGCCCGCCTCTTGATCGAACGTGGCGCGATCTGGTGCTTCCTTGACCAATCCCCGTTTTCTGCGAGAAAGCACGCGGTAGCAGAGAGATAGTTCAAGGCATGCAAATCTATGTCGATGCGGACGCATGTCCCGTGAAGGCTGAGGTCGTGCGCGTGGCGGAGCGTCATGGCCTCACCGTTCATATGGTCTCGAACAGCTGGATGCGGCTTGACGAAAGTCCGTTGATCAACCGCGTTGTCGTGAACGATGGACCCGATGCCGCCGATGACTGGATCGCGGAGCGCGTGGGCGCCTCAGATATCGCGATAACGGCGGATATCCCGCTTGCCGCTCGGTGCCTGAAGGCAGGGGCCACGTGTATCGGGCCGACCGGCAAGCCTTTCAGCGACGCGAACATCGGAATGGCGCTTGCGATGCGGGACATGCAAAGGCACTTGCGCGAAACCGGGGAAAGCCGCGGGTTCAACCCGGCATTCACACCGCGCGACAGATCTCAATTCCTCCAGGCTCTGGAACACGCCATTCAGGCGAACAAGCGGAAAGGATAGCAATCAGCGCCAGCCAAATGCTCGTCAAGCGAGCGAAAAGTTGTATGATCTATTCCCTTGAACACGCAACGTGCCGCTGGCTATGATCGGCCATCACCGGGAAATCCGCCATGACCGCGCCAGGGACTTTCATTGCTGCAGTCGCCGGAGCCGACAGCGCAAGGGTGCAGGCTCTATTCAAAGAGGCCGTCGAACATTGGCGCGCGTCGGGGCTGAAAGTCGTCGGGCTGATCGAGGAGACACACGGCTTGACGGGGCGCGTCTGCAGCGCCGGTGTGCTTCGCGACATCACCTCAGGCGTACGCTTCCCCATCTTTCTCGAGACGCCGCCGTCCGGTACGAGCTGTCATGTTGACGGCGATGGTGCATTACGCGCGAGCGCATCCCTGACTGATCAAGTCCCGGCAAGCGACGTGGTGGTGCTGAGCAAGTTCGGAAAGCTCGAGGCCGGAGGCGGCGGCCTCATCGGTGCGTTCGACGCCGCCAAGTCAGCGGGCAAATGCTTATTGACGACGGTATCGGATAAGCACCGGGACGCCTGGAACGCCTTTGCACCTGGCCCATCGGTTCTTCCGGCAACGACTCCGGCGATCGAAGCCTGGCTGGATACAGCGAACCGCTCCTGAACAAAGCCGCGTATGACGGCAAATGTTGAATTGTGTCGCCCCTTCTCTCGTGCGGAACGCTCGTGGCTGCGCGCTTTGGAATTTCAGTGCACAGCAGACAAGCTTCTAGCGCGCGCGACGTCACCTCTCGATCAGCATGCGGTCAATGCAAAAAAATCCGGCATGATGGAGATTTGTGTCGCCTGCTGATTGATGCGCAGTTTAGCCTTTCGCAAACTGCGCCGTGCAGGGTACGGTTATGGAATGCCCTTGCGGCTGCCTCGGGCTTTTCGCTGCATCGTGCTTGCGGTGCGTTTGGATTTTCGCTCCCAACAACGTGGAGAGTGGATGAAGGGTTCATTCGGACGGCTGTGGCTCCTGAACGCCATGTTTTTGTTCCTCCTGCTCGC
>DATLJG010000132.1:0-1807 GCA_035538995.1 Hyphomicrobium sp.
TTCATCACTTACCATTCTTGGAAACGTTCGCGCCAATGTAGCGGATCAGGTGCGCGACTGCGATGACTTTGCCGTCGCGGCCTTTGCCGCGAGCCTCGGCTTTGCAGTCACCCTCTTGATGGCCTCAATCACCGAACTCTCGGTCAAGGCTGTTTGAAATTGAAGCGCCTCTTGCCGAGCGATCGGCCGGGCCTCTACGTTTGGCGCTTTTCGGCCGTGCTTCCAATAGACCCGCATCCGCTTGACGAACGCTGTCGTGGACTCGGCAAAAAGCTGCTCGGCCGGGTGCTCCACGGCGGCACGCAGCGTTTGCTGCTTGCGTATGCAAAGTCCGATGATCGCGTCCTTGTGCTCCGGCGAAATATCGTCCGCTTTGGCCGTCGCATCGATGAGCATTGCCAGATCATGATCGTCGCCCAGCATTTGCGACAGTTCGCGCGCCGCGTTCACCCGGACCGCGGCTTCCTCCGGCCAGGCACGCGCCAACAGGCTCATTTGCCGCCAATGCCATTGCACCGATTTGCGCAATGCATGGAACGTTTCATTGGACGGTTCGCTATAGGCTTCGCGCAAAGCCCTGCGCGCGCGGCGATAGCTTTTTTCTAGACCGCCATCGAACGCCGCGAAGCCGCGTTTGCGGAGGCGCGCGCCATCGAACTTCTTCAATTCCAACGCCAGGAGTTGCCGGGCCTCAAGAGCGCAGACCGGATCGAGCGGATGCGGCGCATCGCCGACCGATTTGGCGAAATGTGTTTTGAGCGGCGCCAGCGTCAGCGATCCGTCAGTGCCCGTTTCCGACGATAGCGTCGCGGCGGTTTCCATGATGACGGCTTGATCGCGGCGATCGGCGAGCAATCGCGCTATCGCGCCAAGTGCCTTGATCCGGCGACGCGCCACCTTCTTTCCGAGTGCCGGCGCGACTAAACGAACGAGTGCCCGCAGTCGCTTCAAGGATTTCCTGCATTCGTGGACGGCCTTGGGCTGCACTTCGGAAGCAGCCAGTTCCTGAAGCGCCGCATCGAGCTGCTCACGCGCGATGCGATGGAAGCCCTTTGCAACCGGCTCGTCGATCTTGAATCTGTATGGCATGGCGCAAAGGTGCCTCAGAACATTCAACTCGAAGTAGGGCGAGCAAGTAATTCACCGGAACCGATATTGCTGTCAAATCGTAGAGGGCCGAGGAGCGCGAGCTTATGCCTAATTCGCGCCGGCCCAATGCAGCCACGCAAGGACGCGGGCTTCCGGGTCCGGAGCGGTGACGAAATCGGTGATGACGGCGAGGATGTCGGCACCGGCGGCTGCGACCGCGGGGGCTCGATCGGGCGTCAATCCGCCGATGGCGACAAGCGGCAACCGGCCAATCCGTGCCCGCCATTGCTCAATCCGCTCAAGGCCTTGCGGAGCCCACGGCATGGCCTTCAGCTTCGTTTCATAGATGGGTCCGAGCGCCACGTAGGCTGGACCGGCGGCGAGAGCAGCCGCAAGTTCGGTCTCGTCATGAGTGGAGATGCCGACGCGGACTCCCACTCTTTTAAGCTTATCAAGATCAGCTTCCTTCAGGTCGTCCTGACCGAGATGGACGAAATCGGCGCCGGTTTCGAGCGCGACCTCCCAGAAGTCGTTGAGGATCAATTGGCAGCGGTGCGTGCGGGTGATGGCGAGCGCGCGTTTCGTCTGTTCAACAATCTCGGCGCGCGGGGCGTCCTTGATCCGCAACTGCACGAGCCTGACGCCGAGCGGCACGATGCGCTCAAGCCAGCCGATGTCCGGCACAATCGGATAGAAACGCGCGAGCTTCACCGGCACT
>DATLJG010000133.1:0-3408 GCA_035538995.1 Hyphomicrobium sp.
TTCATGTCTTCAGGATTGGGATTGTGGTTCGGGAAGGAATGATCGAGATCGGCATTGAGCGGAATGACCTCACAGCCGACGGCTTCCAGGACCTGCGGAGCGAACGCGCCCGCCGTGCCGTTTCCGCTAGCTGCCACGACCTTCAGCCGCCGCTTCAGCTTCGGCCGGTCGGTCAATGATTTGATGTAGCGCTCGGCCATGTCGGCGACGTAAATGTAGCGACCACCGGTGCGCGTTTCGTATTCGCCGTTGAGAACGATCGATTTCAGTTCCGACATGTCATCGGGGCCGAACGTCAGCGGACGCGAAAGCCCCATCTTGATGCCGGTCCAGCCATTGTCGTTATGGCTTGCCGTGACCATCGCCACGCCTTCAACGTCCAGTTCGAATTGCGCGAAGTAAGCCATCGGCGACAAGGCGAGCCCGATATCGTGAACCTCGCAACCGCCCGCCAGCAGGCCGGTCATCAAGGCTTGTTTCACCGCGGCCGAATACCAGCGGTAGTCGTGCCCGACCACGATGCGGCGCGGCACGCCGCGGCGCGTGAAGAGTGTCGCCATGCCGAGGCCGACGGCGTTCAATCCCATCAAATTGATTTCGTCGGGGAATAGCCAGCGTGCGTCGTATTCCCGAAACCCGGTCGGTTTGACGAGCGGCAGCCGTTCGAAATCGGCGGTGTTGGGCTTCAGGTCGGCACGTGGCTTCGGCAGCATGCAAATCATCCTGTTGTTCATGTCGTGACGCTGCACGGCAATCGGAGCGCCGTGCGCTGGTATCAGCGTCCATCAGTGTTGGGTGAGAGACTTAGAGGAACTATTCTTGCAGCACTAGGGTTCCGCCGCGCATTTCAACGCGGGAAAGTCGCCCTAAAAATGACATTCCGAGCAGGGAGCGCTCGGATTTCCCCCGTTCGGAAACGACTGCCGCGACATTGCGCACCGTAATATCGCCGATGCTGATACGGGAGATCGTAACCGGTGCCACCCGGGCGGTGCCGTTGGCCGTTTTTGCAATATGCGTGAAATCACCGGGATTGACATAGATGCCAAGCCGCTCGGCGTCGCCGTAGGTCAGGGCGACGAGCGATGCACCGGTATCGACCATCACCTCGATCGAGCGTCCGTTGATGTCGGCTTCGGTTTGGAAATGACCATAGGCGCCGGCGGGAAGCGAAACGGTCCCGGCGGCCGCGGCCGATGTCTCCGGCATGTTTTGATCGCGTGCCGTCGTCGTAACGGGCGCGTCGTCATGGTCCGTTCCGGGAGCGGCCAACAGGCGTGCGGCAAAATTCGCGACGACACCCGGATGCGTCAGCGTGAAGGCGAAACCCGCTGCCCCGATGGCTGCGAGCGCGACTGAGGCAAAGAGACTGGCAGTTGCCGAAGACATCCTGAACGCCTCGAAGGGCCATGAGTTGATGCGTGTGGTGATCTGTTATTGTCGAAGCGTGACGAAATCTCCGGCAACCTCATAAGACGCGAGCCGCCTTAAAAAACTCATACCGAGCAAGTTCTCGTTAAGAGTTCCGGGCTTCGCGACCAGCGCCTCGACATCGTCGGCAACGATATCTCCAACCCGCACGGACTTGAGACGCACGGGCGCCAGATAGCTGGTGCCGTTCGCGGTCTTGAGCGGCGTATCGAACGTCAGGCTTCGAATATCGACCCCCGCCGTTTCCGCATCCGACTGACGCAACACGACGGTCGCCGCGCCGCTGTCGATCAGTGCCGGCATTGATTGGCCGTTGATTTCGGAATTGGCGACGAAGCTATCGGCGAGCCTGCGGATGCGGACGGATGCCGGCCCCGGTGTTGGCTGAAATTGTGCGGCGTCGTCGTGTTGGATCGGCTTGAAGTACGTCGTTACTAGCAACGCGCTGTCGGGATGAGATGCGAGCACGCCGATCACAGCAATGCCGGCAAGTGCGAGCATCGCCGGAAGGCGTCCCAGCCGCTGTTCGCTGCCGTGCGTGGACAGCAGATAGAGCAAAATCAACGCACCGATGACCGCGATGGCGATCGGCGGTCCCTGCAGCGCTTCCAGGCTCGAACCGCTGCAAAGTACGAACAGCACGCCGCCGCCAAGAGCCAGGATTGCCGTGAGCAATAGCGCGAACATCTTCAGGCACCTCCAGCGGTACGATAGGGCGCCGACGAGCCATAAGGAGAGTTGGTGCGCATGCGTGGCTGCCGTGTCGGGCGCGGTGGCGCGGGATCGCGATGGCGTTCCTGGCCGAGCGGCTGCAACGGCGTGATCGCGTGAAGCACGCGCTGGCGCGGCAAAGTCACGGTCACTTCCGTGCCCTTTCGCAATTCCGACTGGAGATCGAAGGCTCCGCCGTGCAGCTGGATCAAATTCTGTACGATCGGCAACCCAAGCCCGGTGCCACCCTCGGCAGCCTCGTGGGCGAGTGAGCCTTGTCCGAACGCTTGCAGCACGCGCGGAATTTCGTTCTTCGGGATGCCGGGGCCTGTGTCGGTGACGGTCATGAATTGCCCGCCGTCGGACGTATGGCCGACCGAGAGCGTGATCTGGCCGCCGCGCGGCGTGAACTTCAGCGCATTCGACAACAGGTTGAGGCAGATCTGGCGCATGGCGCGGGGATCGGCCCAGACATGCGGCAGGTCGGGTGCAAAATTCTCGATGAGCTGCAGCGATTTTGCGTCCGCCTTGATCTTGACCAGCCGTTGACATTCCTCAGCGACGTCGGTCAGGCGGATCGTTTCCTCATTGAGATCGTAGCGCCCGGCTTCGATGCGCGACAGGTCGAGGATCTCGTTGATGATGCAGAGGAGGTGATCGCCGCTCGTGTAAATGTTGCGGGCGTATTCGCGATAGGTGTCGCTGCCGATCGGTCCCAGCAGTTCCTTTTCCATGACCTCCGAGAAGCCCATGATGGCGTTGAGCGGCGTCCTGAGTTCATGGCTCATCGTGGCGAGGAAACGCGATTTTGCCTTGTTGGCGGCCTCTGCGCGGCGCCGGGCTTCATCCGAAATGGCGCTGGCTTCTTCGAGCGTCGAAATCAAATCGTCTTTCTCGGCTCGATATTCGACCATCGCGAGGGCCGTCGAATGCAGCCCGCGCGCGAGGTAGACGAAGAAGACGTGAATGCCGATCGCCATCGACGCGAGAGCAAAATAAAATGGATCGCCAAGCGTGAAGAGCCGGCCCGCGACGGCGAGCGTCATCGGCACCGTTCCGGCGAGAAAGACGCGCGGCAGCGTCGAGGCGAACGTCATGCGGATCGCCAGAACTACCATGAGCGTCGCGAAGATGAAGACGTGTGACGAGAACGTTGCTGGTGAAGCGTGCGCCGGTGAGTTTACCGAAATGCCGATCAGCGCGAACGCCGCCAGCGCTAAGCCATTCATCAGTTCGATGTGCACGAAGTGCGTGCGCCATTGGCCG
>DATLJG010000134.1:0-2777 GCA_035538995.1 Hyphomicrobium sp.
TATTGGGTAGGCGCCGCTTACCACCTCTGAAGATGGACCCCTAAGAGGGTCTGCAAGTTTGCTAGAGGGTGGTGTGTTCCGGCCGTTTGCCTCGAAGGAAGCCCTTCTGCATGAGCGATAGAAGCAGCACGACCCAACGCCATCTTGTCATCGGCGCCGGTCCGGTCGGGCTCGCGATGGGCGCGGCGTTGAAGCATCGTGAAATCCCCTTCGACATCGTCGATGCCGCGACGGGCGTCGGCGGCAACTGGCTCCACGGCGTTTATCGTTCGGCGCACATCGTCTCCTCGAAGAAGGCGACGCAATATGCCGACTATCCGATGCCCGCCGACTTCCCGGATTTTCCGTCCGCCGACCAGATGTTGTCGTACCTCACCGACTTCGCCAGGGATCGCGGCCTGATCGAACATTGCGAGTTCAATAAAAGAGTTTCGTCAGCTACCCCCGATGACTCCGGCCGCTGGACCGTGACGTTCGCGGATGGAGAGACGCGGACATATAAAGGCGTCATCGTCTGCAACGGCCATCATTGGGATAAGCGCTATCCAACCTTTCGCGGCACGTTCGCGGGCGAAATGCTGCATTCGAAGGATTATCGCGACGTCTCGCAGATCGACGGCAAGCGCGTGCTTGTCATCGGCGGCGGAAATTCCGGCGTCGATATGGCCTGCGACGCGGGCCGCTTCGGCCGCAGCTGCGACATCAGCTTGAAGTCCGGTTATTGGTATCTGCCGAAAACATTTCTCGGTCGCCCGCTGACCGATATTCCGCTTTGGGGCCTGCCGATATTCGTGCAGCGCGCCATCCTCAAATCGATCGTCAGATTGAGCATTGGCGATTATCGCCGCTATGGTCTGCAACGCCCGAACCATAAGCTGTTCGAGCGGCACCCGGCCTTCGGTACCGATCTTCTGAATGCGATACGCCTCGGTCGCGTGAAGGCACGTCCCGCGATTGATCATGTCGATGAAAACACCGTCACGTTCGTTGACGGCACGACCGGGACCTACGACCTGATGATCGCCGCAACCGGCTTTCACGCATCGTTTCCGTTTCTGAGCGAGGGGTTGGTCCCGGTCAAAGATAATGTCGTGCAGGTTTATGGCGGTGCATTTCCAGCTGGCGTGCGCGGTCTCTATATTGTTGGCTGGGCGCAGGCACGAAATGGCTTTGGCCGTCTCATAACGCCGCTCGCCGATCTCTATGCGCGCATGATCGCGATGCAGGACGAGCTTGAATTTCCCATCGGCACGCTGATGGAGCAATCATTCACGCAGCGGCTGCCGACCACGCATCTCGTCGATCCCGAGAAATCCCGTCGCGAAATCCGCTTCGCGCATTGGGTGCTTCCGCTGCTCAAATTGCGGGACAGACGAATGGCTCGCAAAGAGGCTTTTGCCGGTCAAAAAGGCCGCATCCCCCTAAGGGCTTAGATTGGAACAATGGAAAAGCCAATTTTCAGGCCGATCTAAAATACTCGTTGCGCAGAAAAACTTTTTCGACATAGCAGGCATCCGAATCACGCATCGGATTTGCCTAAATGGAACCCTATATTCGGGTAGGCGTTATCGAGGGCAACAGGTCGATGACGGGTTCTATTACGGGGTAAATCAATGAAATCGCATAGGGTGAAGTCCATGCTGCTTGGCAGCGCGGCTATTTTCTTTGCTGCTGCGGGCAGTGCAATGGCGGCTGATTTGGGGCCTTATCAGCCATACAATCCTCCGCCGCCAGAACCGGCGCCGGTCTATCAGCCGGCAATCTGGGACGGCGCCTATATCGGTGTGAACGGCGGCTACGGTTGGTCGAATGCGGAACCGACGGAAGGCGAAGGCGGCTTCGGCGGCGGCCAGATCGGTTATAACTGGCAGCGCGATCGTTTCGTATTCGGCCTCGAAGGTGACTTCCAGGGCGCCGATATCAGCGGCAGCGCGTTCACGTTCAATGGTGACACCGCGCACAGCAACATGAATTGGTTCTCGACTGTTCGCGGACGCATCGGCATCGCCAGCGGCCCGTGGCTGCTGTACGGAACGGCCGGTCTCGCGATCGCTGACGTCAATAATAGTGTCAACCTCGTCGGCGTGCCGTCGTTCCATGACTCCGATACGTTGACGGGCTACGCCGTCGGCGGCGGTTTGGAGTGGGCGTTCGCTCAGCAATGGAGCCTCAAGGCCGAATATCTGTATCTCGGTCTGGGTGACTCGACGCTTCACAACGTCGATGGCGATTCCGTGCGCGTGAACAATGACGTTCAGACCGTACGTGTCGGTCTGAACTATCACTTCTGATTCATCGCAGCTCATTCGCTGAAATTGCGTTGAGCCCCTCGTCAGCTGTCGCGACGGCCCATGTGCCGGGCGGCCGCGATGAGGGGCTCTGCTTTTGTGCCGAACGCACTCAACGATGCAATTGCCGAGTTGATCGAATTGTCGAGATGCGCGCGCGCTTGCTCGATGCCGAGCAGTCCGACAAGCGTCGCTTTGCCTGCCGCCGCGTCCTTACCCGTTGCCTTGCCGACATCGGCCGCCGATCCTTCGGCATCCAACAGGTCGTCGCTGATCTGGAACGCCGCACCCAAATGTTCGCCGTAGGTTTTGAGCGCCGCGATTTCCGTCGGCGAACCTTTACCGGCTATGGCTCCCATCTCGCAGGCAGCCGCAATCAAACATCCGGTCTTCATCGCTTGCAGCCGCATGATGTCGGCAACCGACGCGGCGGGCTGATCCGGGAGTTTCCCGGCTTCGAGATCGAGCATCTGGCCACCGACCATTCCG
>DATLJG010000135.1:0-9499 GCA_035538995.1 Hyphomicrobium sp.
TTTCGAAAAGCGCCTTGTTCGCCGGACCGCTGATGCGTTGAAAATCAAGCCGCTTTATACGCGCGACGACACTCTGCCGGGAACGGTGGAGGCGGTTCCGGGTGCGGCTCCGTTCACGCGCGGCACGAAGCCGGTGCGTGCGGGCTGGGACATTCGCACGTTTCACGTCGAAAGCGATCCGAAGGCGGCCAACGCGGCGATCCTTGAGGATCTCGAAGGCGGCGTCATGTCGATCGGGTTGCAGGTCGGCGACGGGTTGGCGCCGACCAAGGAGGCCCTCGGGGCGGCTCTCGACGGCGTGCTGCTCGACGCCTGTCCGATCGTGCTTGTCGCGGGAGACCGCTTTTTCGAGGCCGCCGGTGCGCTCAATGCCATCTGGGAAGCGCAAGGCATCAAGCCCGCCGACCGGCAGGCATCCTTCGGCGCGGACCCCCTCGGTCTTCTGGCGATGACGGGGCGGCTGTCAGAACCTCTCGATTCCGCATTGGCCCGCGCCGTGGCGCTGATGAAGGCGACGGAGTTCTGCTCGCGCGTGCAGGTGATGACCGCTGACGGCGTCGTTGCCCACGTTGCCGGTGCGAGCGAAGCGCAAGAGCTTGCCTGCATGCTGGCGACGCTCGTCGCTTACCTGCGCGCCGCTGAAGACGGCGGCATTGCCCCCGCGCAGGCATTGTCAAAGATCAACGTCGCGCTTGCCGCCGACATCGACGAATTTTCCACGATCGCCAAGTTGCGCGCCGCCCGCCGCCTCATCTGGCGCGTCGCCGATGCGTCCGGCGCCGGGAATGCCGCCGCCAACGTGACGGTCAACTGCGTCACGTCCTATCGGATGATGGCGAAGCGCGACCCGTGGACCAACATCCTGCGCACGACCATCGCTTGCACGGGCGCGGCGCTTGGAGGAGCCGACGCGATCGTCGTGCTGCCGTTCACGTTCGCGCTCGGCAAGCCGGACGCCTTCGCCCAGCGTGTTGCGCGCAACATTCAGATCGTCTGCCAGGAGGAGAGCCATCTCGGCCGCGTCACCGATCCGGCGGGCGGATCGTGGTATGTGGAAAATCTCACCGAGGATATGGCCAAGAAGGCTTGGGAGATCTTCCAGGATATCGAAGGACGCGGCGGCATGTTCGCGGCCCTGCAATCCGGATACGTTCAGGAGATGGTCGCCAAAACGGCCGAGGCGCGCGCCAAGGATATCGCGACCCTGCGGCAGGAATTGACTGGCGTGAGCGCCTTCCCGTTGCTCGGAGACGATGGCGTCCATGCCGAGCCATGGCCGGCTCCCGCCGCCGCCTCGGCAAAACCGGCGGTCGAAGTCACGCCGATGAAGTCGCACAGGCTCGGTGAAGCCTTCGAGGCGCTGCGCGACGCGGCCGACGCGCATGGCGGCTTCAAAGTTTTCGCGGCAAGCATGGGCGAAATCGTCGATCACAACGTACGCACCACGTGGATCAAGAACTATCTGGCGGCGGGCGGCATCACGGCCCTCATCAGCGATGGCTACAAGACGCCCGAAGATGCGGCCAAGGCCTTCAAGGACTCCGGCGCGACGGTGGCGTGCATTTGCTCGTCCGACGCCGTCAATGCGACCCTCGCCAAGCCGACGGCGGAAGCGTTGAAGGCGGCCGGTGCCAAATTCGTTCTCATGGCCGGGCGGCCGGGCGAGAATGAAGCCGCGCTGAAAGCTGCGGGTGTCGATCAGTTCCTGTTCGCGGGAGCCGACGCCGTTGCGACGCTCAAAGGACTGCAAGAGCGTTTGCGTTAGACGTCCCTGCACCGCGTAATCGCGGCGGACGACAACATGCGGGTTACGGAGCGATGAAGGATCAAACACCGGACGTGGGGGCGTCTCGTGTCACAAGGCGGATTCGGCTCCGGCGGCGCTTGAGATTGCGGCGCTATCGATACGTCAGTCTTTCGCGCCGCGTCTGGATGCGCCGCGCGGTGTTCGTCGCCGGTGCTTTGCTCGTTGGCTTGACGGCGGTGGGTTTTGCAAAAATAGCGGATCATGCACAATTTGCGTACTACGCCATACTCAGAAGCGTGCCCTGGCTGCCGCTTCTCATGACGCCTGCGGGCTTTGCCCTTCTCGCCTACATAACTGCCCGTTGGTTTCCCGCCGCAGCCGGAAGCGGCATTCCGCAAGTCATCGCCGCGCGCAAAAGTTCCAATCACGCGCACCGGCGGGCGCTCCTCGGCTGGCAGACAACGATCGCCAAAATCGTCATGACGGCGCTGGCGCTGGTTATCGGCGCCTCCGTCGGCCGCGAAGGTCCGACCGTGCAAGTCGGCGCGTCGGTGATGTTCGCCGTTGCGATGTTCGCGGGCATCGGCCGGCAAAATGGCTTGGTCCTCGCGGGTTCGGCGGCCGGAATCGCGGCCGCATTCAATGCGCCGATCGCCGGTATTCTGTTCGCGATCGAAGAACTTGCGAAGGCTTTCGCCGGGCGCATCAACGATATCGTTATCGGCTCAGTTGTCATCTCGGGAGCGGTGAGCTGGGTGATACTCGGCAACTACGACTATTTCGGCGAGGTCACGGCCCGCATCGCTGCCGGGCAGGAATGGGCCGCGGTTCCAATATGCGCGATCATCGGAGGCGTTCTCGGTGGCTTCTTCAGCCTTGCCCTGATTACGCTGTCGCGAAAGTCCTTCGGCTTCATTGAAGTTGTGAAGCGATCGCCGTTGGTTTTCGCGGGACTGTGCGGATTTATCGTCGCCGTGTTGAGCATCGCGACGGCTGGCTACGCTTCTGGCAACGGCTATGTCGAAACGCGCGGCGCGCTCGTTGTCGGCCAAGCGATACCCTGGTGGTACGGGTTGGCGAAGCTCGTGACGACGTTGCTGTCGTCGGCCAGCGGAATTCCGGGTGGCTTGTTCTCGCCTTCGCTCGCTGTCGGCGCGGGCATCGGCTCCATGATTACGCCAGTGTTTTCCTACGCAGACTCGCGAACGGTCATGCTGCTGATGACGGTTGGCTATTTCGCCGGGGTCGTTCAGTCGCCGCTGACCGCTGTCGTCATCGTCATGGAAATGACGAGCGACAAGAACATGGTCATTCCGCTCATGGCGACATCTCTATTCGCGGCGTCCATTTCACGTCTCATCAGCCGCGAGCCGCTTTATCACGCTCTGTCGCATAAATATGATCCATCCGTCTTCCGCCTGCCCGGCACGGCCGATGATCCGGCCGATGCGGGCTCAGTTCGTCATCCGGTGGTCGGGCGTTAGGCTGCCGAAGCCGACGAGTTGCTGGAGATCGGCGCCAATGCCGGTGTAGGTCGAGCCGGATCGCCGCGACGTTGCCGACGACGCAACACGGTTCGGCCGATGCCGCACGACTTTTCGTTTCGCGACGCGCTGACGCGAAGCGGCGCCGGTGTGCTTGGCCGTATGCGAGCTGCGGCGCACAGCCGATTTGGTTTCTGCTTCCTGGCGCGCTTCGGATACGGCCGTCGGCTCTTTCTCGGTCTCGGCGGAATCGCTCACGTCGTTCGTCTCGGAGAGCGAGGCCACCTCCATCCGCAATTTGGGATCTTCCGGAGCTTCGACGATGCTTGGCGCAACCGGGTCCGGCAGAGCCGCGGCGTGCATCATCTGTGACTTCAAATTGCCAGTAGGCCTGGCGAATTTGGCGCTGAGCGCTTCCGCGGCGCTGCGCACCTGCATGGAAATGTTATCGCTATCGCTGAAGTCGTCGGCACGCGAGGCCAGAAGGAATTGGTCGTAATTTATCACCGGCACGTAGTCCGGGAGCTGGACGGACATGCGTGGGCCGGCGATCGGAGCTGGCTCTGATCGTGCCGCAAATGTCGGCTCGGATCGGCTCGGAAGCGCCGCAGCAAAAAGCGCGACGGATAGAATTGTCACGGCATTCGGTTTCAAAACACACACCCCCAACGCGATACAAATCGGGCTTTCACTTGGTCCTTTGCTTCAACGCCGATCCCAGTCTGGCGTCACCGCGCACGGTGAGAGCAAATGGCAGGAGCTCGTTGTATGGCCCCGTTCCCCGAAACGAAATTCGCCGCCTAACAAGGCAAGAGCAAGGCTTGGTTTTTCTCGCGGCGATGACAAATACCGACGAACGCGAGCGTGCGAGAGGCGTCACGCGCTGTAATGCGCTGGAGAAATGTCAGTGACGATGTTGAGACGCTTGCATCACGCAGAAGTCGTCAGATCGAACGCGCCGATTTGCGGAATGAGGTGAAGCACGCTGCCCGCCGCGAGAACGCTTCCGCTGCCGCGCGCTGTTCGCTTCGACGGTCTGACTGCTGCTATTCCGACGCCGGCAGCTTTTCGACTTTCGCTGCCAAGTCCGGAACAACGGTCATGCGAAACGTGTCGTTTTCGCACTTTACAATCCAGACCTCTTCATTCGGCTTCGACTGCTTGACGTCCTGCTTTGCGCTTTCGGGCTTGCTACAGGTGAAGCCCTGATCGCGAAGTTGGGAGGCGAGAAGATCGCGGATCGGCTCGTCCCCCGATTCAGCCAGCGCCGGACCTGCGCTCGCGACACAAGCCAATCCGACGATGGCGACGTGCACTATCTTGGTCATTCCAGTCGAGCTCCCGGAGGCTGACATATGCGGCGCTAGACGCCGCTTCGACTCACCATCGTAAGCCAAAACCCGTAAATCCGGTGTTTCCGGAATTTCTTGAGGTAAAGATTTTCTAGTCGCTCGCAGTGGCGGCGCTCATCGGCGCGGGGCGGTTGATGGCCGCTACGAGCGTATATGAAATCAGCATCAGCAAGAACCAGGAACCGAGTTTACCAAAACTGACAAGCTCCCATCCGTGACGCTGGTTGGGGTAAGCCCAGGCGGCTGTAAACGTTCCGATGTTCTCGGCAAGCCAGATGAAAAGGGCGACGAGCGCCAGACCCAAGAGCAGCGGCATATGCCGGTAGGTTTTCCAGATCTTGTAATAGATCGTACACGGCCCGACGAGGACGATGGCCGCCGCGAACAGGATCGGACGTGCATCCCAGACATAATGGTGGGCGAAGAAATTGATGTAGATCGCAGCGCTCAGAAGCCCCAGCGCCCAAACCGGCGGGTGCCGCGTGAAGCGGAAATCGAACAGCCGCCAGCAACGGGCGATATACGAGCCGATCGAAGCGTACATAAAGCCCGTAAACAACGGCACGCCACCGATCCGCAACAGGCTCGCTTCCGGATAAACCCAGGATCCGACCGAGGTCTTGAAGATCTCCATGATCGTGCCGACGACATGGAAGATAAGGATGACCTTCGCCTCCTCCATGGTTTCCAATTTGAAAACGAGCATGACGATCTGGATGATGACGGCGGCAATGACGAGAAAATCGTAGCGGGCCAGCCAAGCGCCCTTCGGATAGAAAAAGTGGGTCGCGATCAGCAGTGCCAGAAGCAGAGCGCCGAACAGACAGGCCCAGGCCTGTTTGACGCCGAAGCGCACGAACTCGTAGGCGAAATGCGCCGCCCGCCCATGCGCCTCGGCCCGCTCGCCAAGCTCGGCTTCCCAATCGATGAACCGCGCCAAGGGTGCCCAGAGCCTTGCCGCGCTTTGCCGGCGGGCCTCGTTCGAGACCTTGCGTTGCATATCTGACCTCGGACGGGACGCTCATGGACGAGGCACTCATGATGCGGACGTTTATGGCTAATTCCGGCGCGCCGGTTCCACCCGGGCGAGGTCTTTCAACCTTTGCGGAAAGAAGACCCCCTCATCCGGCCTTCGGCCACCTTCTCCCCTTGGGAGAAGGGCCTTATCGGACAGCTAGGTCCCCGTAGAGCCAAGAACGAATGTCGCACGGCGATTGTCGTCTCCGCCGGGTTCGCGTACCGTCGTGACGAACCTCAAACTTTGACCGGATTTAACCGCCCGCGATGACCTCGATCCCGAATTTCGTAAATGTCCCTCTCGATCCGGCTGGCTCGGACGCCACGAAACCGCGCGCAGCGGCGGAGTCGCCGGTCTGGGAGACGCCGGAAGGCATTCAGGTCAAGCCGGTCTTCACTGGCGCCGATACGGCGGACCTCGATTTCGTCGATACGCTGCCCGGCATTGCGCCGTATCTGCGCGGCCCCTACCCGGCCATGTACGCCCTGCAGCCGTGGACGATCCGGCAATACGCGGGCTTCTCGACGGCGGAAGATTCCAACGCCTTCTACCGGCGTAATATCGCTGCCGGGCAGAAGGGCCTGTCGATCGCCTTCGATCTGGCAACGCATCGCGGCTACGATTCGGACCATCCGCGCGTCAAAGGCGACGTCGGCATGGCGGGCGTAGCCATCGATTCCATCTACGACATGCGCGTGCTGTTCGACGGCATTCCGTTGCAGGACATGACCGTCTCTATGACGATGAACGGCGCGGTGCTGCCGGTGCTCGCGCTTTTCATCGTGGCGGGCGAGGAACAGGGTGTGCCGCCGCAAAAGCTCGCCGGAACCATTCAGAACGACATTCTGAAAGAGTTTATGGTGCGCAACACCTACATCTATCCACCCGCGCCTTCGATGCGCATCGTCTCGGATATCTTCGCCTACACCAGCGCGAACATGCCGAAGTTCAACTCGATCTCGATCTCCGGCTATCACATGCAGGAAGCCGGAGCGACCGCCGACCTCGAACTCGGCTACACCATCGCCGACGGTATCGAATATGCGCGCGCGGGCGTTGCGGCCGGTCTCGATATCGATGCGTTCGCGCCGCGCCTGTCATTCTTCTGGGCGATCGGCATGAACTACTTCATGGAGATCGCCAAGATGCGCGCCGCGCGTCTGCTGTGGGCGAAGCTCATCAAAGAAGAGTTCAAACCCAAGAACGAGCGTTCGCTGTCTCTCAGAACGCACTCGCAGACGTCCGGCTGGTCTCTGACGGCGCAGGACATCTTCAACAACGCGACGCGCACATGCCTTGAAGCTATGGCGGCGACGCAGGGCCATACGCAGTCGCTGCACACCAACGGCCTCGACGAAGCCATCGCGCTGCCGACGGACTTCTCGGCGCGTATCGCCCGCAATACGCAGCTTCTGCTGCAACAGGAAAGCGGCACGACGCGCACGATCGATCCGTGGGGCGGCAGCCATTACGTCGAGCGGCTGACGTATGATCTGGCGCAGAAGGCGTTGACGCACATTGAAGAGGTCGAAGGCCAGGGCGGCATGGCGAAGGCGATCGCCGCCGGTATTCCGAAACTGCGCATCGAGGAAGCGGCGGCGCGCACGCAGGCGCGTATCGACTCCGGCCGCCAGACGATTACCGGCGTCAACAAGTACCAAATCAAGGGCGACAGGGAGATCAACTTCCTCAAAGTCGACAATCGTGCCGTGCGCGAAGCCCAGCTCGCAAAGCTGGAGCGGCTGCGCGCCGAGCGCAATGAACCCGCCGTGCAGGCAGCGCTCAATGCCTTGACAGAAGGGGCCAAGGGCAACGCCAATCTTCTCGATCTCGCCGTCAAGGCAGCGCGGGAGAAGGCGACGGTCGGCGAAATTTCCTACGCGCTCGAAAAGGTCTTCACGAGGCACAAGGCTGAAATTCGCGCGATCAGCGGCGTCTACAAAAAGGAAGCGGCGATGAATCCGAGCGTCGATCGGGTCAAAAAGCTCGTCGAGCAGTTCGACAAGGACGATGGCCGGCGGCCGCGTATTCTGATCGCCAAGCTCGGCCAGGACGGTCACGACCGCGGCCAGAAAGTCATCGCCTCGGCATTCGCGGATTTGGGATTCGACGTCGATATCGGACCGCTGTTTGCCACCGCCGACGAAGCGGCGCGGCAAGCGGTCGAGAACGACGTGCACGTCATCGGCGTTTCCTCGCTAACCGCCGGACATTTGACGCTGGTGCCGGAATTGAAAGCGGCCTTGGACAAGGAAGGTCGCGGCGACATCATGATCGTCGTTGGCGGCGTCATTCCGCCATCGGATTACGATGAGCTGTTTCAATCGGGCGCGAAGGCGGTGTTTGGCCCTGGCACCAACATTCCGGAAGCTGCCGCCGATCTGGTCGAGAAGCTCAACAAGCAGTTGGGCTACGCCGACAAAGCGGCGGCGGAGTAATCAACCTCCTTTTGGGAAAGGCGCGGATCATGGCGTTCGAGCAGCTGAAGATGGAGATCTCGTCGCTTCTGACCCAGATGCAGAACGAGCCCACGGACAAGCACGAAATTTACCTCGCGCTGAGAGAGAAGCTCAATCAATTGCGAGCGACCGGCATGCCTCTGCCGGATGATCTTGTGCGCATGGAGCGCGAACTCGAGGCAGAATTTTCGAGCGAACTGCCGAAGGGCGAGTAGAGAAAATGGCGATCGAGCAATGACTCAGAGAGCCAGCATAATCCCACACGAAGTAGGACTTAGTTCAAAGTCAATTGTTTCTCAGAGCTATCGGGCGAGGCACAATGGGCGACTGGACCGTTTTCACGGATGAGCGCGTCAAACTTTTTCTCGACTCTGCCGCTATCGAAGGACCGAGGATATTTACTAGCCTCGTGCTGCTCGGCATCGGATGGCTTATAGGCCGACGGCTCTCGCTTTTGTGGAGCGAAAAGCAGAAACGTCGGGAACAAGATCTAGTCGCTGCTCGTGATTTTCATATTGCTTATGGGGAATTTTTTGCGACTTGGAAGCTTTGGAATTATTTCTTGAAGCAGGGTTCAGAGGGCCTGCCTGGCTCATCCAAGTGGACGATCCTGGACAGAGCTTGCCAAGCAGAGGCAAAACTTGAGGCAACATTTGTTCGCCTAGCGTCAGAACGCTTTCTCACTCCGGCGGAGTTTGAAAAAATTCGTAAGTTTCGCCAACTCTTTCAACTCTTGAGAGAATCTATTCGCGATAACATCGGCCTCGATTGGAATCATCCTAATCATCCACAATACGCCGAATTCAAACGGCTTGCGCCGAGCGTCGCAGCAATAATTGGCTCGCATCGTCTTCCAGATGAGAGATCGCTTCAAAAGATAACTGCGAGCATCTTCGAACCAACGCCGCAGCGCCTTGAAAAGCACGACCCACAACGTGAATTTAAAGCTTCCGCAGACTGAAGAACGCCGAGCCGGCTTCGCCGGAGAGGCGGACGGTCTGGCGGCGGCCAGAGACGGTGATGCGGATCTGTCCGCCAGTATTGTACTGCTGATTGTAGAACGTTCCGGAGTAGCTGCGCGCGCCCGTGCGATAGAGCGTTGCGGTCTGATCGACCTTGGCGGATGCGGTCGCGCATGTTGCCGTCATCGCGTAGCTTCTGGCGCCAGTCTTTGAGAAATGCGCCCGGCATCGCGCTCTTTCTTTCGAACCAGACGAAAACGCGATCGAGCCGCTACCGCTCCACGAGCCGATCAGAGAGCCGGACTCGGCGCGCGCGGAGCTGATGCTCGACCCGCCCACACCAAAGGCTGCAACAAGAATGCCTGCGGCGACGACGCGAGACATGCGCGGGAGAATGCTTCCAACCATCATCGAACTCCTGTGAATCCGGCATTAGCAGGGTGCGTACTATACCTTAGCGAGTATTGCAGCGCATCG
>DATLJG010000136.1:0-6723 GCA_035538995.1 Hyphomicrobium sp.
GGCGCGCGGGGCGTGCCGTAGTGATGATCGAACACGCGCGCCCATTCGAGCAGATCGCCACGAGACTTCATCATCTCGAACGCATCGCGGTCGGCGAAATGATAATCGACACCATCTCGCTCGCCGGGGCGGGGCGCGCGCGTCGTGACGGAAACCGACATTTCGATGTTGCTGTCGGCGCCGAGCAATCGCCGCGCCAGCGTCGTCTTGCCGGCGCCCGAGGGTGAGGAAATGATGAACAACAAGCCGCGCCGGGCGATATGAGGCTCGGCGGCTGCCGGTGTTTTCGATGTGTTGGTCGGCTCGGCGGTCATTGCTATTCGACGTTTTGCACTTGTTCGCGGAATTGATCGATTACGGTTTTGAGTTGCAAGCCAAGGCGCGTGATATCGACGGCGTTGGCTTTCGAGCAAAGCGTGTTGGCTTCGCGGTTGAATTCCTGGGCGAGGAAGTCGAGCTTACGCCCGACACCGCCGCGCTCGGCAAGAATTTCGCGCGCCGCCGCAACATGCGCGGTCAATCTCTGAAGTTCTTCCTCGACGTCGGCGCGCGTGGCGATCAGCACGGCTTCCTGGTGCAGGCGTTCGTCGTCCAAGGCGGTTGTCGCGTCGACGAGGCGGGCAATCGCATCCTTCAGGCGCGCCTTGATGGCGTCGGGCTGGCGCGACGGAGACTCCTTGACGCTTTCGGCCAGCGCATCGATCTGCGCGACTTGCCCACGAATGACGGTATCGAGCCGCGCGCCCTCCGAGCGGCGCGCCTCAGCCAGATCGTCCAGCGCCGCCTCAAGGCTTTGAATGATGGCGCGCTCACGCGCGGCGCGGATCGCGGCTTCCTCCGGCGCTTGCTCCGCGGCTTCCAGCACGCCCTTGATCATCAGCAATTCGGCGGCTCCGGGCTTTGTGGCGCCGCTCAATTGCGAGACACGTTCGGCCGCTTTGATGACATCGGCCAAAACATTTTCATTCAGGCGGATGACGCCGTTCGTCTGCTGTTTTTCGACCGATAGCGAGAGGGAGATGTTGCCCCGCGAAAAGCGCTTGCCTGTTGCCTCACGCGCCGGGATTTCGAGTGCGTCATGGCCCGGCGGCAAGCGCAGCCGAACATCGAGACCGCGGCCGTTGACGCTGCGTGTCTCCCACGTCCAGCTGATGCCTTCGGCCGTGCCATCGGCGCGGGCAAAACCGGTCATGCTGGAAATTGTCATTGAGAACAGTCTCGGCTGGAGAAAGGACGCGGCGCGCAACTTAACGGCTCGACGGCGATCCGCCAACCCGGCGTTTCAACGGTAACCCTCTGCGGGCCTTCGCGTCCCTAGTTCCATCACTGCCGTTTCGGCTTGCGGACCGGCATCGGGATATCGGTAACTCCGGGCGATGTGTCCGATGCCGACGGTGACGGCGCGGTCTCGGCCGCTACCGGAGCTTGATTTTGGGCGGCCTTCGTCGCCTTGCCATTTTGCTCGGGTTCGGCCGCCTTGGCGCTGGACGAACCGCCCTTTGCGCCTGGAATGGGCACCGCATCGTCTTTGCCGTCCTTGTCGTCCTCATCGTCATGCCGGGCTTTGGCCATCTCTTTCTCGTGTTCGCGCCATTTCTGCACGGCGGCGTTGTGTTCCTTCAGCGTCTCGGAGAATGCGTGCCCTCCCGAACCGTCGGCGACGAAATAGAGGTCCGACGTTTTCGCCGGATGCAATGCTGCAAGAAGTGCCGACTTTCCCGGGTTGCAGATCGGCCCCGGCGGCAGGCCGCTGATCTGGTAGGTGTTGTAGGGCGACTTTGTCTCGATATCGGCCTTCGTGATGCCGCGCCCGAGCCCGCCCTGCCCGCCGGCGATGCCATAGATGATCGTCGGGTCGGATTGCAGGCGCATGCCCTTCTTCAACCGATTGTAGAAAACGGCGGCGACGCGATCGCGTTCGTCGGAACGGCCTGTTTCCTTTTCCACGATCGACGCGAACGTCACCAACTCTTCGGGCGACTGCACCGGCAGATCGGGATCACGGCTTTCCCACATCGTGCCGAGGGCCTTTTCCATTTCGGCATGCATGCGATCGAGGATCTCCTGCCGCGATGTTCCTTTCGAAAAATAGTAGGTGTCGGGCAGCAGCGACCCTTCTGACGGCACGCTGGTGATCTCGCCGCTCAGGCTCGGTTCGGCCTTCAGGCGCTCGACGATCTGTTCGCTCGTCAGGCCCTCCGGCAACGTCGTCTTGTAGAGAATGGATTTGCCTTCCGAGAGCGTGTCGATCACCTCACGCATCGAGGCATGTTCTTTGATCTGGTACTCGCCCGCCTTCAGATCGTTGTTGCGTTTCGATCCGAGGAACGTTTTCAGCAGATGGCCGCCGACGAATGTCCAGCGGTTGGCGATGATGCCTTCCTTCTCCAGACGTTCCGCAATGGCGATGCGGCCCTCCCCTTTCGGAATGATGACGGTGCGCGGCGCGTCGAGCGGCCCAGGACTCTCGAACTGATTGTAGACGACGAACGATGCGCCGCCGATCATCAGCATTGTGACGAGTGCGACGGTCAGAACGCCACTGATCACACGGACGAAACCGGAGATGACGCGCGACGGCTCGCGCGCGTCCAGACCTTGCGGACGGCGCGGCGCGCGGCCCGGCTCGAGACGCTCGGCTGGACTTCGTGCGCCGGCGGTCCGGGAGGTTTTATTCCCGTCCGGGCGTCGTCGGTTCTGACTCATGATACTGCGAGCAATGTCCCTTGCAGAAGCTGTCCCGACGGCCAAGCATAGCTCAACGCCGCCGCTTCAACAGCTCCCCACCCCAGGCCGACGCTCAACGCAAAATGTGGCAAAACGGCGGACTGTGGAGCCCTTACGCCACGCGGCGCAGAACCAGACAGGCATTCGTGCCGCCGAAGCCAAAGGAATTGGACAGAGCGACGTTGATGTCCTTTTTCTTCGGCGTGTAAGGGATCAGGTCAATCGCCGTCTCGACCGATGGCGAATCGAGATTGAGCGTCGGCGGCGCGATGTTGTCGCGAATGGCGAGCGTCGAGAAAATGGCTTCGACCGCACCCGCCGCACCGAGCAGATGGCCGATCGCCGATTTCGTCGACGACATGGCGAGCTTGCCGGCGCTGTCGCCGAACAGACGCTCGACGGCTTTGAGCTCGATCTCGTCGCCCATCGGCGTCGAGGTGCCATGCGCGTTGACATAATCGATCTCGCCCGGGCTGACGCCCGCACGGTTCAGCGCCATCTTCATGCAACGATAGGCGCCGTCGCCGTCTTCTGCTGGAGCGGTGATGTGGAAAGCATCGGAGGACATGCCGTAGCCGATGACCTCGGCGTAGATCTTGGCGCCGCGCGCTTTGGCATGTTCATAGCTTTCGAGCACGACGACGCCGGAGCCTTCGCCCATCACGAAACCATCGCGATCCTTGTCGTAGGGACGCGAGGCTTTCGTCGGGTTGTCATTGAAGCCGGTTGAGAGAGCGCGGCATGCCGCAAAGCCCGCCATCGCAATCCGGCAGATCGGGCTTTCGGTGCCACCCGCGACCATGACATCGGCATCGTCGAGGGCAATGATGCGCGCTGCGTCGCCGATAGCGTGCGTGCCTGTGGCGCAAGCGGTGACGACCGCATTATTCGGTCCACGCAGCTTGTGCATGATCGAGACGTAGCCGCCCGCGAGGTTGATCAGCCGTCCCGGAATGAAGAACGGCGAAACGCGGCGCGGTCCCTTCTCCTTCAGCAAGATCGACGTATCGGCGATGCCCGACAATCCGCCGATCCCCGAACCGATGAGAACGCCGGCCCGCTCCTGCGCTTCCGTTGTTTCGAATTTGAGACCTGAATCCGCAATCGCCTGACTTGCAGCGGCGACGGCGTAGATGATGAAATCATCGACCTTGCGCTGCTCTTTCGGCTCCATCCAGTCGTCGGCATTGAACTTGCCATCGGCCGTCGCTCCGCGCGGGATGAAATTCGCGATCTGACAGGTGATGTCGGAAACTTCGAATTCCTCGACGCGCCGCGCCCCGCTCTGTCCTGCGAGCAAATTCGACCAGGCGGCTTCGACGCCGCAGCCGACGGGAGAAACGATACCCAATCCTGTGATGACGACTCGGCGCATGTAGCCTTCTTGCTTTGTTGTTGGATTCAGCAGTCACGCTGGGCGCATGAAGGGGGCCGGTCATCCCAGCCCCCTTCAGATTCCGATCCGATTGGCGCAGTGTGATGCGCCCGATACTTGCGGAGGAACGAGGGCCCTTAGGCCGCGCTTGCGTTCTTCTCGAGGAATTTCACGGCGTCGCCGACGGTGAGAATATGCTCAGCGGCATCGTCTGGAATCTCGCAGCCGAATTCTTCTTCGAAGGCCATCACGAGTTCAACCGTATCCAAGCTATCGGCGCCAAGGTCGTCGATGAAGCTGGCGTTCTCCGTGACCTTGTCGGCCTCGACGCCAAGATGCTCTACGACAATTTTCTTCACGCGCTCCGCGACATCGCTCATCGTCTATCCTCGTGTCTTTCTATTTTTCAGCGCGCCTCAATGGCCCGCCCCGTTCGTTCTGCAGAACCCGCTCGAAACCGCATGCCGGTTTCCAACTTAAGGGAATGTCGGCCTGTTCGGATAGGGGGCTCGCACCCGTTTTAAAAGTCTTTTCTTGGTCGCCGTAGCGTGAGTCTTACGCCTAGGCACCGCTCTCTCGTAACGCTATGCCGTTTTTCCACAGCTTCGCGTTGTCCCGATGGCGTGCTTTCCACACCTCAAAACCGTGGTGTCGTTAACACACTTCCTCAGCCTTGCAAAGCACACGGTGACGCACCCGAGGACGGGTTCGCCGCACACGCGCAAAAGTCAAAGAAAATGAAGTGGAACGGGCATTTACCATCGCTTACGTTCGCCGCTCAAACCATCGCCATGCCGCCGTTGATGTGCAGCGTTTGCCCGGTGATATAGCCACCTTCGTTGGATGCGAGATAAAGGCAACCGGCCGCAATATCGAGCGTCTCGCCGAAACGCTGCGCCGGAATGATCTGCGCGATCTCACCCTTCTGCTTATCCGTCAAAACATCGGTCATCGCGGTTTTGATGAAACCGGGTGCGATGCAGTTGGCGGTGATGCCGCGAGACGCGACCTCGCGCGCCAGCGATTTCGTCATGCCGATCATGCCGGCTTTCGACGCTGCGTAGTTGCCCTGGCCCGGATTGCCGAACACGCCCGACACCGATGCGATATTGATGATGCGGCCATAACCCGTTTTCGAACGCATCATGTGGCGCGACGCAGAGCGGCAGAGCATGAACGTCGACGTCAGGTTGACCGCGATCACGTCGTCCCACTGATCGTCCTTCATCACCATGAACAGGTTGTCTTTGGTCAAACCGGCATTGTTGACGAGAATGTCCAATCGGCCGCCGAGTGCCTTCACGGCCTCGTCGATAAGTTTCGCGACTCCGGCGCGGTCGGCGAGATCACAGGGGAGAACATGGACGCGATCGCCGAGTTCCTTGGCAAGCGCGTCGAGAGCCTCGACCTTGCGCCCCGAGATTGCGACCGTCGCACCGGCCTTATGAAAAACACGTGCGATCTCGGCCCCGATGCCGCCGGTCGCACCCGTCACGAGTGCGGTCTTACCAGTCAGGTCGAACATAAACTCTCCTTCAAGCGGTCAATGCGGCGAGCGCCGCGTCGATGTCGGCGGGCGTGCCGAGGCTCATAGCGTTTGCGGTCGTGGCTGTGCGCTTGACGAGTCCGGCAAGCACTTTCCCAGCGCCAATCTCATAGAAGTCGGTGACGCCGCCGTCGGCCATCGCGGCGACGGATTCGCGCCAGCGCACGGTGCCCGTCACCTGCTCGACGAGGCGCTTCTTGATTTCTTCCGGATCGGAAATGGGCGCCGCCAGAACGTTGGCGATCAGCGGCACAGATGGTTTGTTGACGGTCACTTGGCTGAGCGCCTCGGCCATCGCATCGGCGGCCGGTTGCATCAACGCACAATGGAACGGTGCGGATACGGGCAAAGGAACTGCGCGGCGCACGCCATGTTTCTTGCCGATGTCCGCAACCCGATCAATCGCCGTCTTGTGACCGGACAGCACGATCTGCGTCGGATCGTTGTCATTGGCGACCTGGCAGACGTCGCCTTGGGCCGCTTCGGCGGCGACCTGGCGGGCTGCATCGATACCGACGCCGAGCAACGCCGCCATTGCCCCGACGCCGACCGGCACAGCCTTCTGCATCGCTTGCCCGCGCAGCTTCAACAGCCGTGCCGCGTCAGCAAGCGAGAAGGTTCCGGCCGCGGCCAGCGCGGAGTATTCGCCCAGCGAGTGACCGGCGACGAACTTGACCTTGTCGGCGAGCGAGAAGCCGTTTTCTTTCTCCAGAACGCGAATGACCGCCATCGACACCGCCATCAGCGCCGGTTGCGCGTTTTCGGTCAGCGTCAGCGTCTCCTTCGGACCGTCCCACATGATGGCCGAGAGTTTTTGACCCAGCGCGTCATCGACTTCGTCAAAGACCTCGCGGGCCGATGGAAAGGCCTCGGCGAGAGCTTTGCCCATGCCGACGTCCTGGCTGCCTTGGCCGGGGAAGACGAATGCGCGTGCCATGAAATCCCTTGAATCTTCGGTTCGTGGCCGCCCGGATATGCGGCGGCCGACACGGCGGCCTTAGTCCACGCCCTCCCCGTTTCTGTCAAGGCTGGGGCGGGTCGCGCCCGTCCATGATGCGGCAAAGTGGAACGGAGC
>DATLJG010000137.1:0-3819 GCA_035538995.1 Hyphomicrobium sp.
GACATCATCATCTCGGGCGGCGAAAACATTTCGTCGATCGAGGTCGAGGAGGTTCTTTACAAGCATCCGAGCGTGGCGTTTTGCGCCGTGGTAGCGAAACCCGACGACAAATGGGGCGAAACACCCTGCGCGTTCATCGAACTGCGGGCGGGCTCCACGGCGACGGCGGATGAAATCATCGAATGGTGCCGTCAGGGACTGGCGCGCTACAAGGTGCCGCGTCACGTCGTGTTCGCGGAAGTTCCCAAAACATCAACGGGCAAGATCCAGAAGTTCAAACTGCGGGAAATGGCGAAGGACTCATGACGGGTCGGTGCAAAGCACGCCTTCGCGGCCGGTCGATGATCGTCGCGAGGCTTTAGAAACAGCGGCGCCTGCAGCTATTTCACCAGGAGGCGCTTCTGGCATTCAAGCCAATTCGCGATCACGCTGCGGTCGTGAAATTGGATCGCTCCACAGTTCTGGCAAACGATCATCAGTACGTTGACCGGCGCCGTCGATGATGGATCAGCGCGCTGGCAGGTCAACGTGTGCACATCGACATCGCACTGAGAACGAAAGCGTCCGCATACCGGACAGCTCGTGATGTGCTTGCCAAAGAGAAAGCGGTCAACTTCACCCTTTGAAATGGGTCTTGTGCAAGTTTCGGTCATCAAATCCACCTTCGGACAACCGGTTTATTCTTTGATGGTAAGATGTGAACCGCCTACTGACAAGAATGACGGCGGCTTTTCGGTACGAATTGATGAGGGTTTCTCATCAAATAATTGGGCGGACGAATTTTGTGCAGTGCGCATACTGCATTGCGAATGGGTTGTATTTGATCTGCACACGATAGATCCGGCATCCCTGCCGATACGAACGCGCGCCAATCAGGTACTTCATTGACGGATATTATAACATCCGATAATGCATCCTACTGAATAGGAGGCATACTCATGGATGCGGAAATCAAAGCTCATTTGTTCGCAGAGGCGTCAACGAAGGACGCGCGGCTGCCCGTTACCGTTCTTTCGGGTTTTCTGGGCGCCGGCAAAACGACGGTTCTCAATCACGTCTTGAACAACCGCGAGGGATTGAGGGTTGCGGTCATCGTCAACGACATGAGCGAGGTGAACATAGACGCCGATCTCATTGAGAAAGGCGGCGCCAACCTGTCGCGAACGGATGAAACGCTCGTTGAAATGTCGAACGGGTGCATTTGCTGCACGCTGCGCGACGACCTGCTGAAGGAAGTGCAGCGCCTCGCGGTGGAGCGCCGCTTCGATTATCTCCTTGTCGAGTCGACCGGCATCGCGGAACCGTTGCCCGTCGCGACAACCTTCGAGTTCCGCGACGAGAATGGGAAAAGTCTCTCCGACGTCGCCCGTCTCGATACGATGGTGACGGTGGTCGATGCGGCGCATCTGCTCAAAGATTATTCGTCACATGATTTCTTGAGAGATCGGGGCGAAGTCGCCGGAGACGACGACGAACGTCCGCTCGTCAGTCTCCTTGTCGAGCAAATCGAATTCGCTGATGTTGTCGTCCTCAATAAAGTTGATATCGCCGCGCCGGAAGAAGTCGGTGCGGCTCGCGCGATCATTCGCTCACTCAACGCCGACGCGCGCATCATCGAAACGCATCACGGGCGCGTATCGCCGAGAGATATTCTCGATACCGGGCTTTTTGACTTCGACGCGGCGCATCGCCATCCCACGTGGTTCAAGGAACTGAACGGTTTCAAGGACCATTCTCCCGAAACGGAAGAGTATGGGATATCGAGCTTCGTTTATCGGGCACGCGGCCCGTTCGAGCCGGAAAAACTTCACGCCTTTTTCGGAAAGACATGGCCGGGCGTCGTTCGCGCCAAGGGCTTTTTCTGGCTGGCGACTCGGCCGCAATGGGTCGGAGAACTGAGCCAGGCCGGTGCAGTCGTTCGGCATGAGGCGATAGGATACTGGTGGGCTGCGATATCGAAAAAGAATTGGCCGGACGATCAGCGTCTTCTCGATCGCATTAACACGACGTGGGACGAGACTTGGGGCGACCGGCGGCAGGAAATCGTCTTCATCGGTACGCGCGACATGGACAAAGCAAGGATTATCGCGGAGCTGGATTCCTGCCTGCTGTCCCTGCCGCCGAACGGCACCGTCGACGCTACAGCATGGACGGCGCTTCGCGATCCTTTCCCTGAGTGGCGGCGCGATGCAGCGTAAATAAAACGGACACGCAGTAATTTGCCCGGGCTGCTGGACTTTGCATGCGGCGTCGAGGTCATCCCGTCACGAAGATTTCAATTATAATAATTTGAAGCCTACAGATCGATACGGTTATGACAGTGATCTCGGCGCCCTCTTCAAAATGCAACATCCAGCAACCCGAAGGTTTCCCCATGATTGTCAAACGGTTCGTTCGAGCTGCCGTTTCCGTCGCGGCCTTATCCCTTGTTCCGCTGACGCCGGCCTATGCAGAGGCGGACGCGGATAGCCTCATCAATGCTCTCAATGCCGTCTTTGGAAAGCATGACGGCGTGCGCACCGCGCATACGCATGGCTTCTGCGTGAAGGGTAGCTTCATGCCGACGCCTGAAGCCGCGACGCTGACGAAGGCTCCGCATTTCAATTCCAAGACACCCGTCGGCGTGATCGGACGATTCTCGATGGGCGGCGGCGATCCGAATGCATCGAACGCGCAGAAGGATAACGTTCGCGGCATGGCCCTGCATTTCGACCTTGGCAACGGCGGCGGCACAACGGATCTCGTGATGATCTCGGCTCCGATGTTCGTCGCCAAGGATCCCGATCAGTTCCTGGCGCTGCTGCAGACGGTCGCGACGAAGGACAAGGATAAGATCGGCGCGTTTTTCAAGGCCAACCCCAATGCGACCCGACAGGGCGCCTGGCTGAATGCGCGGCCGGTTCCGGCGAGCTTTGCCACGGTCAACTATTGGGGCGTTCACGCATTCACGTTCACGAACGCCGAGGGCAAGAAGCAGATCTTCAAGTACAAAGCCCTGCCGGTGGGCGGCGAGGTTGGCTTGTCGGACGACGAAGCCAAAGCGAAAGATCCGAATTTCTACCAGCCGGAACTCAAGGAGCGGCTGGCAAAAGGCCCGGCGAAATACACGCTGACGGCCATTCTCGGCGAACCCGGCGATCCGCTCGACGATCCGACCGCCCTCTGGCCGGAGGACCAGCGCAAGTCCGTTACGCTCGGGACGATTTCAATTGACGGGCTTGAAGACGACAAAACATGCGATGCAGGCATCTTCGATCCGACAAACGTCGTCGATGGCATCGACGGGCCTGAGAACGACAAGATCTTTCCGATGAGATCGGCTGCCTACGCCATTTCCTTCTCCCGACGGGCGCCGTAACTCGCACGACTTGCTTCGCACAAAGAACGTCATCCCGGCCTGCGCCGGGATGACGAAGTTTTGGAAGCATTCGGACGAGAGTTCTCAAACGTTTGCGGCCGGGGATTTTAGGCCCGCAAGATAGTGCTGCAGCCGATCGAATGTTCCGGACCAGCCGCGCGTCATGCTCTCCCGGTTGGTATCGAATTCCCGGCGCTCGGCGGCGCTTTCGTTGATCGGCACCCAAATGACGGTGACCTTCGTCCGCTCCGATCCGGCATCCTCAAACAGAAATGTTGAGAGCAATTCCAGTGGCCATTGCGGTCGCAGTGGATGCCGTGTGATGGCGCCCTTTGCATCGGAAAATGAATTGCTGAACACGATACGCTCGGGCGCGGCAATCTCACGATAGACGAACCGGCCCCACATCGTGCTGCCGTCCGATGCCTGAAGGCCGTAGTGATAGATGCCACCCGGCCGCA
>DATLJG010000138.1:0-2672 GCA_035538995.1 Hyphomicrobium sp.
AGTCAATAAAATGAACAATCCGACGACAGATACCTACTATCTCAAGGTCGGCGAGAGACTGAAACTGACGTCACTCGGTCACACGATTCCGTACGGAGAATATCTGCAATCGACGGATGGCGTTGCAATCTATGACGTGGACAACACGGAAGGCGGCGCCAAGGTCATCGATGGGTCAGGGAGTACAATTTGGGGCCTCGGCGTTGCTCAGGAAATCGACGATGCTGCCATGTTAGTTTGGCTGCGTTACCGACATCATGAGGTCGACGTCCCTGGTCGTACTCTAGAGGATGCTGACACCTTTGCCCTCGGATCACAGATATCGTTCTAATTGAATGGGCCGCCGAGCATCACGTCAAAGATGTTTGGATGATAGACGATTCACGAGGTGACTAACTCGATCTCGTCAATGTCGCCCATCCCATCGCGATGAGTCCCAAGGCGTTGCCAAGACTTGCAGAATGCAGACGTTCGAACGGATGATGATTGGTAAGCGCGCATCCGTTCAGGGCAGGCGGAAATCGCGGCGGGATAGACAGGCAGCTATGTCCTGAAACTGGGCGCTAGGAGTTGGACGCCGATCGCACGGTGCAATTCAGTTCAGATGAAGATGGCGGCCGCTCCAATCATCACTGCATCATAGTTTAGGCATCGAGGCAGCGGCACGCCATCGGCAGCGAAGCTTGCTCATTTGCCGGACCGCCACCGGCTTGCTGCTTCTGATAAAAAGCGATTGGCTACACTTAGTCGCCAACTCCGACACGGAAAAACGGGTTACCATAGCATGCACGGATTGCGGGAAGCCTAATAGGGCCGCGGTGAGCGCGAACCGAACTGGCAGCCGTGTGACAGGCAGTTCTTACAGTGATGTTTGGCAAAGCCGCGCACCGTTCGAAGTCGGTCGGATGCGGCGCGCGGAGCCGGAACGGCTTATTTGCTGGCCGCTGGGCCATTGCTCAAATAGTCGACAAGAGCTTCGACATCGCTGTCTGGAACTGGTGCCTTGTATACGTTGATCATCTTTTTTACGATTTTTTCCCAAGTCGCTTTTGGAAGCGGCGCCTGGACGGTCACCATTCCTGCAGAGTGACAGGTCAGGCAATTGTTGTTGGCAACCTCCGACCCCGCACCCGTGAATTGACGGTCGCCGGTCGGCAGATCAAAACTCTCGGATTTTAGCGGAGCCGAATCTTGCGCAGCGGCGGTGTCGGTCAGCAGCGCGGCGGTGACCACAAGGCCGATGATTTGAACGTAGAGTCGCATATGGCGTTCTCCTCAAATGGTCACGAGGTCAATTGTCTCGATGACGTTGCGCATGAAGCCTGAGGGATTCCAGTTTGGTTTGGCCGGCTGAGGCACGCCATTGGTATTCACGCAACGAGCCATGAGGTCCAATCGTTGGCCCGCACCCGGTGATGTGAATTTCGCGGTCCACCGCCGGAAGCCATACTTACCTTCATCGGGGCCAAGCTCTGCCGGCTGCCAACTCGTGCCGCCGTCAATGGACGTCTCAACCTTTGCGACCCCGCAGTCGCCGCCGAACGCAATTCCGCGCACCTCATTTGGCGCGGATGCCTTTATGCGCGCGCCCGAGCTGAGGTTGGTTACGAAAGAGCGCGGCACCATGCGGTTAATCGGCACCATTTTCACGTCCTTGGCGCCAGGCGAGATGTTGGCGTGTGGAGTGTCCGGAATGAGGTATGCCTTCTTCGTCCAGAAATTCTCGTCCGGCTTATCGAGCACTTCGATGTCCGTCAGCATCTTCATCCAATAGGTTGCGTACCACCCTGGGACGACGAGGCGTAACGGAAAGCCATTGAGAAACGGGAGCGCTTGTCCGTTCATGGCGTAGGCGACCATGACTTCGCCGTCTCTTGCATGATCGATAGCAAGCGATTTCCAGAATGTCGGACCGTCATCGACGCTTGGCTTGTCGAGCCCGGCGAAGCGCGCTTGCACGCTACCGGCCCGCACTCCGGCCAAGTCGAGCAAATCCTTCAGGCGGAAGCCTGCCCATTTCGCGTTACCCATGCCGCCATTTCCCCACTGTGCACCGGGTACGCGCGGCGAGAACAAGCCTCGGGAATTCCCCGAACACTGATTGACGGCGGCAAGCTCAACCCGCGGCAGTTTGTGCATGAGCTCGGAAAGCGAAAACGAAAGCTCGCGTTCGACGTTTCCATGCACCCGGAGACGGAACGTGTTGACGTCAACGGATTCTGGAATGCCTGCCCAGTGCCAACGGACGTAAAACTGATTGTTAGGTGTGTAGAGGTCTTTGTCGAAGGTCTTCCACGGAGTCTCCAGCAAAGGCGCTCGTGTCCGCTGAAGGATCATCTGTCCTTTCTGCGGAAAAGCGCGGGTCGTTTCTCTTCTGCCGTTCTGAAATGGCAGGTCGATCATGTTCGCCCATGCAGGGGCCGCAACAAAAGCCGCGCTGCCGAAAGCGGCTTGTCCCAGTAGAACTCGGCGCGTCAAAAACCGGTTTTTGGTATCCGATGGAATCATTCGTGATCTCCGGTAGAAAAGCACGGAAATGCCTTGCGTCTATCAGGTCGATGAATGGCGCGACCGTCCAACGGATCTTTCCGATCGTTTTGATCGATTGCGTTTATGATACAGAGAAAATTTGAGAGCGATGCCGAATGGTTTTATTCCGCGTCGCCTGCAGC
>DATLJG010000139.1:0-4254 GCA_035538995.1 Hyphomicrobium sp.
ACAGCAAGGAAAAGATCAGCACGCTGTTCACCGGCGACTTTCAGGACTGGTATCGCGGCATTACGAAAATCACGTTCGATCCGCCGCAGGAAGGCGTGCCCCACATGGGCGTGATCGTCGATGGAAAATTCGTCAGCACGGAATGCTCGAAAAAAGCAAACGCGGACGAGGAATCGAAATAGGCCTGGACACGCTACTGGACTCGGCCGTCTCAACCGGAAGACGGCCGCTGCAAGCTGCCGCAAAACAGCATCCTACTCGTCGCTAAACTCAGAGCTCGCTGAATTTGGCGTGTGCCGGCTGAAGCGAACCAAAATACGTGCCGGTCCAACGCTCGACTTTTTCTGGCAAGAACACAAAACTTTGGACTTTGAAGACCACGCCCTTGTCCATGACCGTCTGGTCCTTGGCAGGGATGGCATTGGCCGGAAGGAAATAGGCGCAGGTTTGCTTACCGGCTGCCTTGTTGACGACGTTTGCCGCAATCTCTTCCGTATCGCCCGCCGACAATCTTTGGAGATAAGCGATCTGCTCGGTCTTGGCCCCGCAGAAGTATCCCGAGACCCGCTCCGGACCGTTAGAATAAGCCGTGATCGATCCGCCGGTCGTCATAGCAAGCGCGAGAAATATCGCGAGAGGAAAAACTGGCCGCTGCACGGTTGCCTCCGATCGCTTACGAGGTCAATTGCGCCACCGCTTGAACGTCCTCCAGAGATCTCCTTTTTTCATAAATTTGCTGGGAGATTCGGCAGACATCAATCGGAGGAAATTACCGCACTGCTGGAAACGCGAGCGAACGCGTGGCTCTTAAATTCACCTGTGTCTCCAGCAGCGCAGTTCCGAGAACTTATTCTACGAGCAGCAGGAAAGCCTTCCCGGCTTCAGATGAAAGCTCGTTGTCGTCGAGCGTGCCGTCGTTGTCGGGATTAGCCGCGTTGAAGCGCTCCACAACAACCGCGTCGTATTCGTTCTGATCCAGCGTTCCGTCGTTGTCGGGATCAGCGGCTTTCAGACCGGCTTCATCGATACGCCCCTTCAATTCATTGGCGTCGAGCGTTCCATCTTTGTCAGGGTCGAGCTTGACGAACAGCTTGGCGGCCGCCGCCTTCGCCTCAGGGATATCCACCGTGCCATCGTTGTCGGGGTCCAGCGCCGTCAGCGATGCAGACGCAGCCTTGGCCGTCTCCATCTGCGTCAACACACCGAGGCCCAACAGCGAGGCCAACGCCACCGCACCGAGCAATTTAATCTTCATCCTCGTTCAACTCCGCATGTAAGGTCGCCCGAAGGGGCGCTTGGCGTTCTTGCCATGTTCGCTCAAGACGATTTCCCGAACGAACTAGACATGAAAGACCATACACATGGATAAGTTCCCCCACTAAGGTGAACTTTAGGAACGAAAACCGGGAAATTTTCCCTTGGATAATGCTGAGTGCTGAATCAATCCGGAAATGCACTCCGGCATCAGAAAGCCTGGGCGTGCCCACGCGCTGAACGACCAACAGTCGTCGGGCGATCCGGAACTCAAGCTCTAATCAATAAACCAAAAAAAGAAAGCGGCGGATTGTGATCCGCCGCTCCCAAGTCGTACGGGTAGAAGATCGGGAAGTCTTAGTTAGAAACGAACCTTGATGCCGCCATAGGCCGCGAACGGCATGGAAGGTGTGATCGAGCGCGCATTATTGAATTCGATCTCACCCAGAGAAACTTCGGAAGCTTCCTCGGTATCAAAGTACGTGCCGTACGTGCCGAAACGGGTATCGAACAGATTGTCGATCAATCCGTAGATCTGGATATGATCCGTCACGTCGTACGAGGTGTGAAGGTTCACTTTCGCGTACCCTGCAAGCGGTGAGTTCTGATTGCTTTCATCGCCATAGAAGTACTGGCTGCTTGTGGCGAGGAGATCAGCGCCGAACTTCCACTTATGCGTCAACCAATAATCGAACCCTGCCTTGAAGATATGCTGGGGAATACCAGGGATCCTGTTGCCCTTGTGAACTTGCAGGCAGACGTCGTCATCCTCGACAGGTTCCACGCACTCGCCGGACGAGGGATTGTTCGGCGAGAACGCCTCCCAGGGCTTGTTGTAGGTCGCGTCGGTGAACGTGTAGCTGGCATAAACACGGTAACGATCCGTGTTGTACTGCATCGCAGCCTCTACGCCCTGCCGAAGCGTATCGGTCGCGTTGATGAAGTAGCCGCGCGTACCGTTCTCGGCAATTTGGGTGACGATGTCGTTCGTGTTCAAGGTGCGGAACAACCCGACGTTCCATTGAAAACGATCATGCGGGTTTCCGTAATCGCCCCTGAAGCCTGCCTCCCAAGTGTGCGAAACCACCTGGCCGAGTGGCGGATCGGCGGTCAAGAAGCTTTCGATGAGACACGGCCGCTCCGGATCGGCGCACGCGCTTTCGCCCGGCGTCGGTGCACGGTTGGCTTCCGAGTAACCGCCATAGACCGAGAGTCCCGGCAGCAGCTTATAGGTTAAGCCGGCGGCTGGATTGAACCTCTCATAGATGCTCGTAACGTTGAGGAGCGGATCCGTCGGGTCGTTGAGATTTTCGAGCGAAATTGCAGCGTAGTTATATCGACCGCCGACGGTGAGTGCGAGCTTGTCCGTTAAATCCGTCGTGTTGGTGAAATAGACGCCGACATAGTCATTGATCGTCGCAAGATTGCGCGGACCGTCGTCATCGCCTCCGACGACGTTGCCGGTACCCTGCACGACGAAGTGCGGCAGGAAGAAACCAACCTCGCTGTTGGCCGTGTAATTGACATGCCCATGATCGAAGCTGGTGCCGATCAGGAACTGGTTCTTGTAACCGAACAGTCTCGACTTATTGACCGCCTGCAACGAGAAGCCGTAGCTGTCGGCGTTCTGCGATGTGCTGTCGATCGAGCCGAGTTCCCCACCAGGATTGGGGATGGGATCGCCGTTGATATTTTCCAGCTCCTCGCCGTCCTCGTCGCAGAGAAACGCCCCGCAGGCTTCAAATTCGGCGATGTTGCCGTCCTGGTGCGTCTGCTTGAAATGACGATAGTACGCGACACCGGACACGGTGGTGTTCGGGGTCACAACGACCGAGCCGTTCACCGAAACCATTTGCACCTGGTTGTCGGTCGTCTGGGGCGACGTGAACGTCCGATCCCATCCCCGCGCCAGCAGTTCTTCCGGCGCAGCAGCAGTAATGCCGTAGGAATTGTCGGCGCCGCTAAAGTTGATGTGGAACTCGGATCCGTCACCCTTGACGCCCAAGTCGGCGAACATGCGATTGATTGTCGTCGGAGAAAACTCGCGCCACCCGTCGTCATTGATATTCTGCAACGCGATGTAGGCAGCATAGTTGCCGACTTGCAGGCCGCCCTGCGCCGACTCTTGAATCCGGCCGTAAGAGCCCGCGCGCACATCGAACTCCGCGCCCTGGTAATTGAAGCCATCCTGCATGTCGAAGGAAATGGCGCCGCCCAGTGCGTTAAGGCCGAATACCGGATTGCCGGTCATGACCGTGACGTTGCGGATCGCGACGTCGGGGATGAAGTCATAATTGACGACGTCGCCGAAGGCTTCGTTGATCCGGACGCCGTTCTGATAAACCGCAAGGCCCTGGGGAACGCCGTTGACCGGCGAAGATTCAAAACCGCGGAACTGTATGTCCGTTTGGAAGCCATTGCCCTGGAGATCGCTGACGGTGATGCCCGGAACACGCTGCGCAAGAAAGTCCTGCGGCACGACCGAACCCGTTGATGCGATGTCGGAGGCGGTCATTGTGCTGACCGTGCTTGGGATTTTGGCGATCGGAATTTCGCTGCCTCTCACCGGAGACATCTTCGCGACGTCGGGCTGAGCAAAGCTCATTCCCTCGGTGTTCGCTTCCGTTTCGATCGGCGGCTCAGCAGGAGGAGGTGCCGCAGCGACAGCCGGTGCAGGTTTCTTGGGTTGTTTTTTTACCTGCTTAACGGGCTTCGGCTTGGCCTTCTTCTGTTGCTGAATAACCTGAACTTCAGGAAGGGTCTCGTTTGCGGGGGGAGCCGTCGTTTGATCTGCTGGTGCGGTCGTAGATGCCGGCGGCGCCGCACCTGCGTCCTGGGCGAGTGCGAGATCTGCACCTCCCAATGTTGCAAAAAGAGCCACGACTGCCGTCGAGGCCAACAAATGACGCCCCATCCCTAAAACCCCCATGTTGTCGACTCTTGGTCCCCTGTCCCCAAATTCCCAAGAGCCCGCTATATTTGTCGGTGACTTCGACTCTG
>DATLJG010000140.1:0-1989 GCA_035538995.1 Hyphomicrobium sp.
AAGCTCGCAGGACAAAGACAGCCTCCATGGCGGAAGACCTCTACGAAATTTTGGGCGTCTCACGGCGCGCGACCGACGAGGAAATCCGCAGCGCATTTCGCAAACAGGCGAAAGCGAGCCATCCGGACGTCAATCCAGGCAATACGGCGGCTGCTGAACGCTTCAAAAAAATCACCGCCGCCAACGATATTCTCAGCGATCCTGAAAAGCGCCGTCAGTACGATGCCGGGGAAATCGATGCCAAAGGCGATCCTCGGCGCCCGTTCTGGGGGCATGCCGGCGCGGGAGCAGGGGCCGGTGCGCGCCGTGGTCCTCAGGCTGCCCGGGGCGGACCTGCGGGAGGTTTTGAGGATTTCAGCTTCTCTGACATCTTTTCCGATGTTTTCGGTCACGGCGGCGCTCCTCGGCGCGAGGGCTATGGGTTCGCCACGCGCGGGCAGGATCTCCGCTATTCGCTCGAAGTCGATTTCCTGGAAGCCGTCCTCGGCGCCAAGAAGCGAGTGACGTTGCCTGACGGGGGCATCCTCGATCTCACGGTCCCGGAAGGCGTGACGGATGGTCAGGTTCTGCGGCTCAAGGGAAAGGGCACGGGAGGACCGTCATTCGGATCGGAGCGGGGCGATGCGCTCATTGAAATCAAGGTACGGCCGCATCCCGATTACCGGCGCGACGGCGATGATATTCTCCTTGAACTGCCGATAACGATTGACGAAGCCGTGCTCGGCGGGCGCGTCGAAGTTTCGACGCCGGCGGGGCGCGTACAGCTCACAATTCCGAAGGGCACGAGTTCCGGCAAGACGTTCCGCCTCAAGGGCAAGGGCGTGCGCACGAAGACCGGAACCGGCGATCAACTCGTGACGGTCAAAATCGTGCTGCCGCAGGATATCGACGAAAGCCTTTCGTACTTCTTCTCCGAGTGGCGCCAGAAGCACGGATATGATCCGGGTCGCAAATAGGCCGGACTCACTTCGCGGTCGGCGGCCGGCTCGCCGCAGGCGAGTCGCCGACCGCAACTAAGAAGCCGGAACCGCGCGCACTTCACCGCCGACGAGCGTCAAGGCAAGCTCACCGCGTTTGAGCTTCAGCGCCGCTTCCCCGAACAGTGCCCGCCGCCAGCCTTGCAGCGCCAGAATATCCGCCTCATCCGACGTCGCGAGCTGTTCGAGATCATCACTGTCAGCGATGATGCGCGGAGCAACGCCATGCTCGGCGGCCGCCGCTTTCAGAAGAACCTTCAACAGTTCGAGCGTCGCGCTCGCCTCTGCGGAGAGAGCTTCGTTGCGCTCGATTTTGGGAAGCGTTTTCGGATCGCGCTCGATCCCGGCCTTCACCGCCTCGATGATTTCCTTCGCCCTTTGCGAGCGTGCAAATCCGTCGGAAAGCGTCCGAAGCTGTCCAAGAGCTTCCGTTGACGTCGGGACTTGATTGGCGATGTCGTAGAGGGCGTCGTCGCGCAGAACCCGGCCGCGCGGCACGTCGAGCGACTGCGCCAGCCGCTCGCGCCAGGCGGCGAGTTCGAGGAGCACGGCCAGTGACTTTCGTCCTTTGACGCGCAGTTTGAGACGCTGCCAGGCATTCTCCGGCGACGTGTCGTAGGTCGCCGGATTCGTCAGGATGCCCATCTCTTCCTGCAACCACGGCGTCCGCCCGGTTTTGTCGAGAACCTGGCGAAGGTGGTCGTAGACGTTGCGAAGGTAGGTGACGTCGGCGAGCGCATAGTCGAGCTGCTTCGATGACAGCGGACGCCGGCTCCAGTCCGTGAAGCGCGAACTCTTGTCGAGGTTCGTGCCCGTCGTCTTTTTTACGAGATTGACGTAACTGATGCTGTCGCCGAAGCCGCAGACCATCGCCGCGACCTGCGTATCGAAGACCGGAGTCGGCACCACGCCCGACTTCAGGAAAATGATTTCGATATCCTGCCGCGCGGCATGGAAAACTTTCACGGTCGAGCTGTCCGCCATCAACTCGTAGAAGGGCGCCAGATCGAGC
>DATLJG010000141.1:0-5452 GCA_035538995.1 Hyphomicrobium sp.
GCTCAGGATCTCGTCGGGGAACCCAAGCCTCCGACCGCTGAGCGTCCGAGCCAGACGATTGGCTCCTATTGGCCTTATGCGACGACCGTATTTGATTTCATCCGGCGAAGTATGCCCCCGGCGGCCCCGGAGTCGTTGTCGGCCGACCAAGTCTACGCCCTGACCGCCTTTCTGCTCGCCGCCAATAAAATCATCGGCGAAACCGATGAAATGAATGCCCAATCTTTACCCAAGATAAAGATGCCGAACCGCGACGGCTTCATCCCCATCGACGCCAAGAAGTGACCGCCGCAGAAGCGCTTGCGCTGTCATATTCGGTCCGCCGTCGCGCACGCCGCCCTCGGCGAACCCGCCAGGACGGCTAACGCCCTTGAATTGGTGTTGAAATCGGCGCCCGCGTGCCCTATCTCCCGGCCCCAGCGCGATCATTGCGCTTGCTCAATTGCCGGCGCGGCCGGCTCATCATATTTGGGAGCGGCTGTTGGACAACGTACTCATCATCGGAGCTGGCGCGGCAGGTTCGGTCGTCGCGAAAAAATGCGCGATGAATCGTGACGTCTTCAAGAAGATCCACCTCGCCTCGCGCCGTCTCGAAAGCTGCAAAAAAGTTCAGGCTGAGTGTAAGACCCCGATCGACATTTCGCAGGTCGATGCGGACAACGTCGCCGAAACGGTTGCGCTGCTGAACAAGGTCAAGCCGGACCTCGTCATCAACATGGCCCTTCCCTACCAGGATCTGCCGATCATGGATGCCTGCCTGGAAGCCGGCGTCAACTATATGGATACGGCCAACTACGAACCGCGCGACGAAGCGAAGTTCACTTACAAATATCAGTGGCCGTACCACGATAAGTTCAAGGCCAAGGGGCTGATGGCTGTTCTCGGCTGCGGTTTCGATCCGGGCGTCACCAACATTTTCTGCGCCTACGCGCAGGAAGAGCTGCTCGATGAGATCCACACGATCGACATCATCGATTGCAACGCCGGCAGCCACGGCAAAGCGTTCGCGACCAACTTCAATCCGGAGATCAATCTCCGCGAGGTGACGCAACGCGGCAAGTACTGGAAAGACGGCGAATGGATCGAGATCGATCCGCTGTCGATCTCGACAATGATCGATTATCCGGAAGTCGGCCCGGTCAAATCCTACCTCATCTATCACGAGGAAGAGGAAAGCCTGGTCGAGAACATCAAGGGCCTGAAGCAGATCCGCTTCTGGATGACGTTCTCCGATAACTACATCAAGCACCTCGAAGTGCTCGAAAACGTCGGTATGACGCGCATCGATCCGGTCATGTACAAAGGCAACCCGGTCATCCCGATGGAGTTTCTGAAATCGCTGCTGCCCGAACCCTCGTCGCTTGCCGAGAATTACACCGGCAAGACGTCAATCGGTGTCGTCCTGAAAGGCGAGAGAAAGGGCAAGAAGAAGCGCTATATGATCTGGAACGTCTGCGATCACGCTGAGACCAACAAGGAAGTCGGCGCGCAGGCCGTTTCGTACACGACCGGCGTTCCGCCTGTCGTCGGCGCGATGATGATGTTCCGCGGCGAATGGAAAGGCACCGGCGTCTTCAACGTCGAACAGCTGCCGCCCGTGCCGTTTCTCGAAGAGCTTGGCAAGCAGGGCTTGCCGTGGCACGTCGAGGAGATCGAAAAGCAAGACCAGAAGAAACTATTTGCCGTCGAGACCTGATGAGCGAAGCCGAAATTCTAGCGATACGCAATGACCTGACAGGACTCGTGATTTCCGTCGTGTCGGTCAGCTTCGGGATGATTTCGGCTTACATCGCCGGTCTTTGGCTGTTTCTCCGTGAAGCTCCGATTTCGCTTCGGCTTCTCGCCTTCTTTCTGCTGTCGTGCGGATTGGCATTCATGGGCGCGTTGACGTTGGGCTTGAACGGCCTGCTCGTCGGCACCGATCATGCCTGGGCGAAACTCGCCACGCGGGCGACGGATATCGCGGGGTTCGGCGATGTTCGTCCGCCGTGGCTCTACGGTCTGAGCCTCTACGAAGCCTCGGCCGTTCTCGGTGCGATTGCCTTCGGCGCGATCTATCTCGCGCTGGCCTATCTGACGTTCGGTTACAAATGGCCCGGCACGACCGCCGCGCCCGTGCGCGTCGCGACCTGAAGCGCCAAGAGAAAGTGAACCCGGTGTCGACGTTGACAAATTCATCCGGCTCCCGACTTCAATCTTTTGATTGGGCGCGAACCATCGCGACCCCGGCCTATGTGCTGGACGTTGCAGCGCTGAAGCGGAACCTTGCCCGCGCCGCCACGATCAAGCGCGAGACGGGCTGCAAAATTCTGCTCGCAACGAAGGCGTTCGCCTTGCCTGCCGCTTTCCCTCTGATGCGCGACGTCCTCGACGGCACGACGGCGAGCGGCGAATACGAAGCGCGCCTTGGACGGGAGACGTTCGGCAAGGAAGTGCACGTCTATTCGCCGGCCTATGCGCCCGGCGAGGTCGAGCGCCTGACCCGATTAGCGGAGCACATCTATTTCAATTCGCCGGAGCAAATTGAAAAGAACCTGCCGACGCTCGCAGCGCACCCAAATCTCAAGATCGGCCTCCGCATCAATCCCGGCTATTCGAACGCCACTCTCGGAGGCGCGCTGTATGATCCGTGCGCGCCCTTCTCGCGCTTCGGCGCCACACGCGACATGCTCGACCGCGTCCCTTGGGATCGCATCGACATTCTGCATACGCACGCGCTGTGCGAATCCGGCGACGCCGGGTCCGTCGGCCTCATCGAGCACGTTGCTCGCGAATTTTCCGATTATGTGCGCCGCGTCAAAGTCGTGAACTTCGGCGGCGGTCATTTCATCAACAAGCCCGGCTACGACATCCAGAAGCTGATCGCAGCCATCCAGGCGTTCAAACGGTCGTTCGATGTCGAAGTCATCCTGGAGCCCGGCGCCGGTCTCGTCGTCGACACCGGCTATCTCGTCGCGACCGTCCTCGACCTGCATCATAATGAAAAAGATATCGCAATTTTAGATGCATCCGCTTCAACCCACATGCCGGATGTGCTCGAAGTGCCCTATACGCCGACGGTCATCGGCGCCGGTGCGCCGGGAGAGAAGCCTCACACCTATATTCTCGGTGGCAAAACGTGCATGACCGGCGACATCATCGGCGAGTATTCGTTCGATCAGCCGTTGAAATCAGGCGATCGCGTCATTTTCACCGACATGATGCAGTATTCGTTCGTCAAGAATAATACGTTCAACGGCGTCCCTTTGCCCGACCTGGGGATATTGAACGAGGATTATGCGTATACGATCCTAAGGTCGTTCGGTTATGAGGACTTCCGCTACCGTCTCGGCTGATCGGCCAGCGTAGTCAGGACTCCGCCGAATGGATATGCTTGTCGCAATAATTGTCTGACGCGGCCGGTCCGCTACACGCGAACCGGCGCGGGGGTATCTTATGAAATCAGAAAGTCCGAAGCCCGTTCTACTCGCCGATTATCTGCCGTCGGAATACCTGATCGATACGGTAGACCTCGATATTACTCTCGCTCCCGCACGGACGCGCGTGTTGTCGAAGCTGGCGATCCGGCGCAACCCGGCATCTAAGGCCGCCGGCAAAGTTCCGCTGAAACTCGATGGCGAGCTGTTGGAGCTTGAGAGCATTTCTCTGAACGGTAAGAAGCTCAAGCCGTCCGCTTATGTCGTCGATGAGGCGAGTCTGACAATCGTGTCGCCTCCAAAAGAGCCTTTCACGCTGGAGACGACGACGTACGTCAATCCGGAGGCGAACACGGCGCTGCAAGGCATCTATCTGTCGCGCGGCGTTTATTGCTCGCAATGCGAAGCCCAAGGCTTCCGCCGTATCACCTATTTTCTCGATCGGCCGGACGTCCTCGCACGTTACACCGTGCGCATTGAAGCCGATGCTTCGTCGGCTCCGGTCTTGCTTTCCAATGGCAACCCAATCGAGCGCGGCACGCTCGCCAACCGGGAACGCCATTACGCCGTCTGGCACGATCCGCATCCGAAACCGTCCTATCTTTTTGCAATCGTCGGCGGCGATCTGGCCCCGGTCTCATCCACATTCACGACCGCATCCGGCCGCGAGGTCGATCTGCGTATTTACGTCGAGCACGGAAAAGAAGAGCGCGCCCATTGGGCCATGGATTCGCTCAAGCGATCCATGCGTTGGGACGAAGTGCGGTTCGGCCGTGAGTACGACCTCGACGTCTTCAACATCGTCGCCGTCTCGGACTTCAACATGGGCGCGATGGAGAACAAGGGCCTCAACATCTTCAACGACCGGCTGATCCTCGCCTCACCCGACACGGCGACAGACGCGAACTACGAGTCGATTGAAAGCGTCGTGGCGCACGAATACTTCCACAACTGGACCGGCAATCGCATTACCTGCCGCGACTGGTTTCAGCTTTGCCTCAAGGAAGGCCTGACGGTCTATCGCGATCAGGAATTTTCCGCCGAAAGCCGCAGCCGCACCGTGCAGCGTATCTCGGACGTTCGCCAACTCAAGGCATTGCAGTTTCCCGAAGACCAGGGACCGCTTGCGCATCCCGTTCGTCCCGAGAGCTATATCGAGATCAACAATTTCTATACGCCCACCGTCTACGAAAAGGGGGCGGAAGTCGTCCGCATGCTGGAGACTCTATTGGGCCGCGAAAAATTTCGCGCCGGTATGGATCTCTACTTCGAGCGCCACGACGGCCAGGCCGTAACCATCGAAGACTTTCTCGCCTGCTTCGCCGACGCGAGCGGCAAGGATCTCTCTCAGTTCCATCGCTGGTACACGCAGGCGGGAACACCCGAACTCGTCTGTGATCTGACTTATGACAGCCGCAAGAAGTCCGCTGAACTCACCGTGCACCAGACGCTGAAAGCGTCTCCCGGCAGGCCGAAGAAGCAACCAAACTTCATTCCGCTATCGATGGCGCTGCTCGGCGCAAACGGCAAGGAGATGGATGTCGGCGTCGAGGAAGGCGAAGAAATCCGATCCGGCGTTCTGGCCGTCACCGAGCGCACGAGCACATTCCGGTTTTCGAATGTCACGTCGCGGCCGGTCCCGTCGCTGCTGCGCGGCTTCTCGGCGCCGGTCAATGTCACGATTGCGCTCTCCGACGACGATCTGGCGTTCCTGATGCACCATGACAGCGATCTTTTTAATCGCTGGCAGGCCACCAACAAGTACGCGACGCGCAGCATCCTGGCGCTTCTCGATGTGAAGACGCCGAAGGCGATCGTCTCCAAAGCATCGAAACTGGCCGAAGCGTTGCGGCACGCACTTCAGGATGGGAAGCTCGACACCGCCTATAAAGCCGAACTGCTCAGGCTCCCGGCCGTTGCCGACGTGGCGCGCGAACAGGCCGTCAAAGTCGATCATGCGGCCATCTTCGAGGCGCATCGGGCCTTCAGCCGCGCGGTGGCGGATCACCTCGTGGATGATCTCAGCGACGTGTACG
>DATLJG010000142.1:0-4971 GCA_035538995.1 Hyphomicrobium sp.
AGAGGCACTACTTTGGTCCGAGTACGGCGGAATTTAATGAAGCGTTAACCAACCCAGCGGATCCTCCGAACACATGTGTCGCAGCCGAATGTAAGCGTCATTCGAATTTTAGAGGTGAAGGCACGGGACCATGATTATTGCTGGAAGGCTATTCCTCGGAGCCATCTTCTGCACCGCACTTGCTGGCGGCGCGTATGGGCAGGCGGCGCAGCAAGAAATCCAAATTTCCGCGACGGTTACGAGCTCATGCACCATCAACGGCGCCTCGACCGGCGTAGTGGATACGGCGACGATTGGCATCGATGCTTCGGGTGACGTGATCGTCTCGCCGATCACCCCTACCAACGCCCCCTACATCAACGTCGTCTGCAACGCACCTTCGACCATTCAGTTGAAATCGACCCAGGGAGCAGTCAAGAACGCGGCGACGGGAAGCGGTTTCACCAACATCATCAACTATCAGGCATCCGCGAACTGGAACGGCCAAACCGCGACGATCGATACCGCGACGATTGCCGCAGCGACAGGACAGGAAACCGGTACTGCCGAACCCGTATCGGCTGGCTCCGGCGATCTTGACGTTACGATTACCCCCGAAGCGAATTCTCAACCGCTCGTCGGCGGCAATTACTCCGATTCGCTTTTTGTCCTTCTTACACCGCAGTAACAGCCGCGTTTAGGGCGTCGCGTCTTCAAAAAACGAAAACTCGAATTTGTGAGGCTCGCCATGTCGCTTCCTCGCGTGACTCTCTTTGTGCTTCTTTTCTGTCAGCTTATCCTGGCGCCTACAGCGAGCGCCATGACGGTGACGCCAACGCAAATCGAGATGAGATCGATTGGTCGTAGCAGTCGCAGTGCCATCACCGTCGTCAATAATGGGGAGAATGCACTTGCTGTCGAGCTCGTCGTCAAGACAGCCACATTGGACGAGGTAGGCGTTCCGAAAACCAATCCCGCAGGCGAAGAATTTTTGATCATGCCGCCGCAGGCGCTGATCGCTCCCGGAGCGACCCAGAATTTTCGCATCCAGTGGCTCGGCGAACCTCTACTCGCCAAAAGCGAGACGTTTCTGATCTACGTCAATCAGATTCCGGTCAAACTGCCGAAGCGTGCTCGGGGTGTGCAAGTGGTGTTCGGCATGGGTGTCATGGTCAACGTAGCGCCGCCAACTGGTGAACCGGCTCTCGAGGTTGTAAGGAGCGGCATTGTTACGGATGCGCGCGGGCGCCGGCATCCGACGCTCACCGTTTTAAACCCGACCAACGTCCACGCGCTCTTCCCGCAATCAACCGTGCGAATCTCGGGCGCCGGTTGGTCGGAAACTCTCTCAAGCGGCGAACTTGCGCAGATCATCGGCATCGGACTGGTGCAGCCTGGGCGTCGGCGTCGTTTCATATTGCCCGTCACGTTGCCACCGGATGCGAGGTCCGTGCAATCGAGTCTCGAGTTCAGGCCAAAGCCCTAGGCGACGTGCTTTGCTCACGGGGGCACAGCACCAAGGGAAGCTCGAAGGTTGTGAAACCAGCGTCGTTGGCTTGCTTTTATTAGACAAGCCGATGTTTTCGAGACCTTGTGCGCAAATCGTGTGCCTGACAATCGTTGCGATGGGGATTTGGTTGTTGAGCGTCTCAGCGTCTCTCGCAGGTGTGGAGTACGCGACGCCGATTTCGAACCGTTTGAATACCACCGGCAGGCCGATCGATATGGATGTGCCCATGAAGGATGGCGGGCGAGAACTCGGCGACATTCCGATCCGGATTAATCCGGACGATTCGATACTGATCAACCGTGGCGCGCTCACTCGGATGCTTGCGACGAGCCTGGATCCCTCGGCTCGCGAACGATTGGCGGCGATCGGCGACAAGACGCCTTTCGTCCCGCTCAAGGATTTTGGGGCAGCCGGGTTCTACATCCGATTTGATCACGCGCTGCAAGAGCTCACGTTCAATGTGGCGGCCGATCAACGTAAATCGTCCGATCTTTCACTGTCCGGCAATCGGAGGTCTCCTGTCAGCTCCGTATTATCGCCTCCTGCCAAGTTGTCCGGTTACGTCAATCTCTTTGCCAATATCGATCACGAATGGGGAATGCACACCGGGGAAGAGAATTTCGACTCGGCAACCAGCGGCAGGCTCGAGTTCGATTCCGCCATCCGGGCAGGCAACTTCGTGTTTGAAAACACCGGCGTTCTGGCGGGAGATGTCGATGTCAATGTTTGTCCGACGGTCGCGGTCTGCTCCTATACACATTCACCAGGGTTCAAACGGCAAACCTCGCGGCTCATCTACGATATGCCGCCCTCGCGCGTGCGCATGGAGGTGGGCGACGTGGAACCCTTGGGAACAAGCTTTCAGAGCACGCCCGATTTGCTTGGCGTCTCCATCGAGAAGTCGGCCCGCAAATTGAGTCCCGGTGATACGTTCGCGCCAACGGGCGGTGGATCGTTTGTGATTAACCGACCTTCCAGCGTCGAAATCCGCATCAACGGTATTGTGCAGCGACGACTCCAGCTTCGACCCGGCACCTATAACATCCGCGACCTGCCTTTGGTGACGGGCGCTAATGACGTCGATATCGCGATCATCGACGACAGCGGCAAACAGCAGCACGTCTCCTTTACGTCCTTCTTCGATACGAGTCTTCTCGCAGAGGGAAAAAGTGAGTGGGGTCTGACGGCTGGGCTGCCTTCATATTTGCGAGACGAGGCGCGCGACTATGTTTCAGACCTCTATATGGCCAGCACATTCTATCGTTACGGCTTGCGGGACACCCTTTTGGGTGAGGTCGATCTTCAGGCCGATAATCGCGTCGCCATGGCAGGCGCGGGGATCACAACGGATTCTGGCTGGGGTCTGGTCGGATTACGAGGAGCGATATCCGTGGGAGAGGCCGGCGCTGGAATGGCCGCGGGCGTCGACTGGACCACCGTCAATTTTCACGGGCTCACTCAGGCGGGAGGGGAAAGTTTCCGCTTTGCTGCGGAGTACCGAAGCCCAAATTTTCACACTGCTGGAGAGATCGACACGGTCGCGACCGGCATCATTTTTCCGCAATGGAACTATTGGCTCAATCTCAATGCGACCTATTCCGCTCCCGTCGGGTACGATACGACAGCATCGCTGTCCGGTCGCTACGAGTTCGTCAACGATGAGGAATTCGGGAACACTTTCTTTGCCTCGGGCAATCGGTATGGCGTTGACGTTACACTTTCGCGACCGCTGACGGCGGCGTTGTCGGGCAGCTTAACGCTCGGCGTTTCCAACGAATCTTATCTTTCCGTGCTCGATCCGCGCGAGCCGACTGGTTCGGAGTTTCGCATCGGGGTGCGTTTGTTCGGACGCCCTGATGAGCACACCAACATTAGTGCCGGATTCGATACGCTCAACGAGCAGTCGGACGTGTCGGCGTATCGCACGGCAGGCAACGGGATTGGCCGTTGGGATACAAGCGTGGATGTACAGCAAAATGAATTCGACGATCGTGCTTCCGTGAATGGCACGATCGGTTACTACGGCAATCGTGGGCAGGTTCGGCTCATCCATAATTCCGGATTTGATGGCGTTTCTCTTACTGATTTTAGGCTGCAGCCCGGACAGCAGCGTACGACGTTGCAAGTTGGTACGTCGATCGCTTTTGCCGATGGGCACGTCGCGATAGGGGCACCGATCACGGGCGATGCCTTTGCGATCGTCTATCCGCACGAAAGCATTGCCGACAAGATCGTCACTGTCGGCAGCGGCGATAACGTGCGCGCGATTGCCGATGGATGGGGCCCGGCGGTCGTAACGAACCTTCCGGCCTACGCACCATCGACCATTCCAGTCGATGCCGACGATCTCCCTGTCGGCTACAGTTTGGGCGCGGCTGCATTCGATACGTTCGCCCCACTGAAGGCCGGTTATGCTCTCGAAGTGGGGTCAAGCTACTCGGTTTCGGCGTATGGAACGCTGCTCTCCTCGGATGACAAGCCAGTATCGCTGCTCACCGGCACCGCGCACTCTGTTGACCATCCGGATAAGACAACGACGATTTTCACGAACGCTGCAGGCCGATTTGGTGCAGACGGCCTGGCGCCGGGACGATGGATCATCGAGATGGCGAGCGATGATGCTCCAACACGCTTCGTATTGGATATTCCTGCAAACGTGGAAGGCCTGTTCAAGGCTGGTACACTGCATCCGGTGGGGGCTGCACCATGAACTTCGCCCGTATCGCTGCGGTGATGCTATTCGCCATTCCATTCACTGGGCTTAGCTTGGATAAAGCAAATGCCCTTTGCGCCATTCTATCCGCAAGCGCGACACCGTTGAGTGCCAATACCGGAATCTCGACGCCGCCGACGCCGCCGAGCGCCCAGCCCGTAAGCATTACGATCAGCGGAACTTTTCTCGCGGCCGTCGGGGATTTAGCAGGAGGGTGCCGCGCTGCTATTTCGTTCAATCGAACGTCCCTGCCGGCTTCGATGTTAATCTCAGGAGGGGGGACGGCAACGCTGCCCTATACGCTGCAAACATCGAGCGGCGGCGGGAACACATTGCTCTATACGGGAGGTGGACTGCCCAATACTGCAAACGTGTTACCATTCTCCTTTCCGGCATCCATTTTGTCGTTGGATAATTTCAACGTGACGGTGACCGTTTGGGCGCAAGCTCAGCCCGGTGTGCTGCAACAGGCTGGAAGTTACGCTGATCAAATCACGATCAACGTTTTTACGAGCACCCTGGCCGGCATCCTTCAAACAAAGGTATCCAGTCAGGCCTTTACGGTGACCGGAACGGTTGCGAAATCCTGCACGATTGGAGGCGTCACGCATCCGGTAGCCGACACGGCAACGATTCCGATCACTGCGAGTGGCGCAGTGAACACATCGCCGATCAGTCGGAGTTATCCGAACGCCGTTTGCAACACGCCAACCAACGTGCAGTTAATTTCGCAGAATGGGGCGTTGATTACCGGAGCGACCGTTGGTGG
>DATLJG010000143.1:0-3059 GCA_035538995.1 Hyphomicrobium sp.
CTTGCGGCTGCCTCGGGCTTTTCGCTGCATCGTGCTTGCGGTGCGTTTGGATTTTCGCTCCCAACAACGTGGAGAGTGGATGAAGGGTTCATTCGGACGGCTGTGGCTCCTGAACGCCATGTTTTTGTTCCTCCTGCTCGCCACCCCGGCGCATGCAGAAGCGGCCGCCTCGCACATCGACTTGACCCGACATCCCGCGGGCTATCTGGCACTGCTGATTTTCTTCGTCGCCTACGGATTCGTGGCGATCGAAAAAGCCATTCAAATGCGCAAGTCGAAGCCCGTCATGCTCGCCGCGGGCCTCATCTGGGCGCTTCTTGGCTTCGTCTACGCCCTGCATGGTCAGAGTCCGGCGCTCGAAGCCGCCGCCAAGCATGTGATCCTCGACTACGGCGAGTTGATGCTGTTCCTCGTCGTGGCGATCACTTACGTGAACACGATGCAGGAGCGGCGCGTCTTCGATGCGCTGAGGACCAGACTCGTCAATATGAATCTTTCCTATCGGCAGCTTTTCTGGCTGGTCGGGGGACTCGCATTTATTTTCGGCCCCATCATCGACAACCTGACCACGGCGCTCGTCATGGGCGCGGTGGTGGTCGCCGTTGGGGTCGGCAATTACCAATTCATCGTGATGGGCTGCATCGTCATCGTGGTGGCCGCCAACGCGGGCGGCGTCTTCTCGCCGTTCGGCGACATCACCTCTTTGATGGTCTGGCAGAAAGGAAAACTCGGATTCTTCGAGTTTTTTTATCTCTTCCTCCCGTCATTGGTGAACTTCCTTGTGCCGGCGACGCTCATGCATTTCGGTGTGCCGAAAGGCGTGCCGGAGCCTTGGGGAGAACCCAAGAAGCTCAAGCCCGGCGGGGCCGTCGTGATGTGGCTTTTCGTGGCGACGCTCGTGACCGCCGTCTGTTTCAAAAGCTTCTTCAGTCTGCCGCCCGCGCTCGGAATGATGCTGGGGCTCGGATACCTGCAAATGTACAGCTACTTTCTCCAGCGCGTCGGACGCCGCCGCAACGACAAGGACATGGCGTTCGACTCTCTGCGGGAAATGAGGCACGTGGAGTGGGACACGCTGCTGTTCTTTTTCGGCATCATCTTCGCCGTCGCCGGACTCGGGGTCGCGGGATACCTCGCGTTGCTGTCGAATTATCTCTACGGCGATCTCGGGCCAACCTATGCCAACATCGCGATCGGCCTGTTGGGCGCGGCTTTCGACAACATCCCGCTGATGTTCGCGGTGCTCACCATGAACCCCGAGATGTCCAGCGGCCAGTGGATGCTCGTCACGCTCAGCACAGGAATCGGCGGAAGTCTGATTTCCATCGGCTCAGCGGCGGGCGTGGTGCTGATGGGCCTCGTTCGCAACCACTATACGTTTCTCAACCATCTGCGATGGTCCTGGGCCATCGCGCTTGGCTATGTCGCCAGCATTTTTACTCACTTATGGGTCAATGCCGCGCTCATGTAGCTTTCACATTGCTCCGAAACCTAAATTCACCGAGCGCGTTTTGTTCAAGCACGCGCCCGGTGGCAACCGGCCGTAACAGGGAGATGATGGATGCAGTCGTTTTGCCGGTTTCTGACTGCAACACCAGCGCATTGGTACGCGCCGACGTCTAACCTGTTCCGTGCGCGTGCGCTTCTCTGATCGCACGGACCACAATGCAGCGGGTCGTTAGCCAGCCCAAAAGACGTGTTCGATACTTTCGTGGGGCGTCGTCAGCTTCACTCCGAAAAGCATGTTGTCAGCTTCCCGGAGCCGACGGCAGACTTCTCGACCCATGTTCATCTGAATGAGTGCAAACTGCTTCAGATCTTGCGCGTAGAGCCGGTAGAGGTTCGCCGCCGAAATTTGGATCGCGGAACAGTCTTCGACTGCACGGACGGAGGCGCTTCGCGGGCAGTGATCGATCAATGCCATCTCTCCAAAACAGTCGCCTTCTCTCAGTGTTCGGAGCAGGTAATCCTCGCCTTCCCAGGATTTCAACACGGCGACCTTGCCGATTTCCAAGACGAACATCGAGTCGCCTTTATCGCCCTCGCGAAAAAGGCGACTCGTTCGTGGCAACGGGCACGATGGGACATAAGTCGAGCAAAAATTGGAGCACTTCGGTGCGAATTCCGCCGAAGACGGCCATTCGCTGCAAAAGCTCGATCCGCGCTTCATTCATGGCGGACTCCTCGGCTGCACATGCCGCCCCGAGTTTAGCACGCTTATGCCGCTAAAACACGCGCATCGCCGTGCCGGCATGCCGAAGCACTTCCGAGACGGCGGAGACGTCGAGCAAAGAATTGGGTCTGATGGCTATTGATGCAATGCCCCGAGCAGGGCTTTGTGAAATGCGACCGGGTCTTGAAGCTGCGGCGAATGACCGAGGTCCGGAAACTCGATCAGGCGAGCATGAGGAATGGCCGAAGCTGCCGCCTTGCCGAGTTCAGGGTAGTTGCCGAGTTTCGAGCGGACCGCAGGTGGCGCGGCATTCTTCCCGATGGCCGTTTTATCCTTGTCTCCGATCATCAGGATCGTCGGCACGCTGATGTCCTTAAATTCGTACACGACAGGTTGCGTATAGATCATGTCGTAGGTGAGCGCGGAGTTCCACGCGACGGCGTCTCGCCCAGGGCCGCGATACATGCCGGCCAGCATCTGAACCCATTTCTCGTATTCCGGCCGCCATTCTCCCGCGTAATAGATCTTCTTCTCATAGTTCCGGATCTGCTCGGCGGTCTTCTGGCGCTCCTGGGCGTACCACTCGTCCACGCTCAACGATGGAACGCCGCGCGCCTTCCAGTCTTCAAGGCCAATCGGATCGACCAGCACCAGCTGACTGACGCCAGCCGGATACATCAGCGCATAACGGATCGCGAGCATGCCGCCGGTGGAATGGCCAATCAGGACGGGCTTCGCGACGTCAAGCTGCGCAAGCAGATCATGCGTGTTCCTGGCGAGTTGTTGAAACGTGAATTGATAGCTATCGGGCTTGTCGGATTTGCAGAAGCCAATCTGATCCGGGATGACCACCCGGTAGCCTTGTTGGCTCAGGACCTTGGCTGTT
>DATLJG010000144.1:0-3427 GCA_035538995.1 Hyphomicrobium sp.
GATCGCAAGACGCAATATCACGATCCCTCGACGCCGCCGCGTCACAGTTACGTCGCGTTCTATCTTTGGCTGCGCCACGTGGCGAAGATCGACGCGCTCATTCATCTCGGCGCCCACGGCACGCTCGAATGGCTGCCCGGAAAGGCTGTCGCGGGCAGCGAAGCTTGCGCGCCGCGAGCCATACTCGGCCCGGTGCCGATGATCTATCCGTTTATCGTCAACGATCCGGGCGAAGCGGCGCAAGCCAAGCGCCGCGTCGCGGCCGTAACGCTCGGACATCAACCCCCGCCGATGACCGAGGCCGGCATTGCCGGTCCGCTGAGCGAGGTTGAAAGGCTAGTTGACGAGTTCTCGTCGGCCGATGGCCTTGACCCCCGCCGCCGCAAGGCGCTTTCGGACGAGATCGTCGATGCCGCCATGAGTGCGGGCATCGCCGAGCGATGCGGCCTGTCCGCTGGAATGACGACGGCCGACGCCTTGACTCGCATCGATGCGTTCCTTTGCGATGTGAAAGAACTCAGCATTCGCGATGGCCTTCACGTGCTCGACGATACTGAGCTCGATGCAATTGTTCGTGCGCTGGACGGTAAGTTCATCGAGCCCGGCCCCGCCGGAGCGCCGAGCCGTGGTCGATCCGATGTGCTGCCGACGGGCCGCAATCTCTTCAGCGTCGATCCCCGCGCCGTTCCGACAAAGATGGCTTGCGCGAACGGCAGGCGCGCCGCCAAAGCCATTCTCGATCGCTATGCGTCCGATCATGGCGAATGGCCGCGCGCGATCGTGCTCGATCTTTGGGGCAGCGCCACGCTGCGAACAGGCGGCGAAGAACTGGCGACGGCGCTTGCGCTCATCGGCGTGCGCCCGGTTTGGGATAAGCAGTCTTATCGCGTGACAGGCGTCGAGACGGAGCCGCTTGCTGAACTGGGGCGCCCGCGCATCGACGTCACGCTCAGAATTTCCGGCTTGTTCCGCGACATGTTCGGAGCGCAACTCGCGTTGTTCGACAGCGCCGTCGCGCTCGTCGCGCAATTGCCGGAAGACACATACGACAATCCGCTGGTCGCCGCCGCGAAATCCGAGTCGCGTCTCGATCGCATTTTCGGTCCGGCAGACGGAGCCTTCGGCGCCGGCGTCATGCAGCAGATCGATCGCGGCGAATGGTCGAGCCAGGCAGACCTCGGCGCATCGTATCTCGAAAGCTCTGCCCATACCTACGGCAGCGACGGCACATCAGCCGCTTCGCAAAATGCGTTTCGATCGCGCGTGAAGGATGCCGACGCCTTCGTCCACATCCAGGATCATCGCGAGATCGATCTGCTGACGGGCGGAGACTTCGCCGCGCACGAAGGTGGCTTTGCCGCCGCGGCTGCCGCCGTCGGAAATTCCAAGGTCGCACTTTATCACGGCGATACCGGCGCTCCCGAGACGCCGCGCGTTCGGACGCTTGCGGAGGAATGCGCGCGCGTCGTCCACGGACGCGCGGCGAATCCACGATGGATCGATGGGCAGATGCGGCACGGTTTTCGCGGCGCCGCCGAGATGGCGCAAAGCGTCGATGCCGCCTTCGCGTTCGCCGCAACGGCGCGCGCCGTCGATAGCGGCGGCTTCGAGCGGCTCTATCAAGCCTATCTCGGGGATCCTGTCGTCGCAGCCTTCCTTGCGCGCGAGAATCCCGCAGCCATTGATGCAATGCGCAAACGTTTTGAAGAAGCGATCGCGCGCGGTCTTTGGCGCCCACGGCGCAACGATATTCTTTCGGCGGCGCAGGAAAACTCTGGCTCCGATAAGCCCTCGTCATCCAGCGAGGCCGCCGAATGACCGCGCGGGTACACTTGCGCAAGGGCTGGTGCCCAGGGGCACTACGGCCGATGGAGTCCGGCGATGGCCTCCTTCTGCGCATCAGGCCGCGCCTTGGCACGTTGTCTTTGCCGGCGCTCGCCACCATCGCGCGGACGGCCGCTGAGTTCGGCTCTGGTGAGATCGACCTGACCAATCGCGGCAATCTGCAATTGCGCGGTCTCAACGCCGATAGCTACCCGCAAGCCCTGGCTAAATTGGATGCGGCCGAATTAATCGACACCGACGCGAGCATCGAAGCTGTCCGCAATATCGTCGTCGATCCGCTGAGCGGCATCGATCCGGCGCGCACCGATATTCGTGCGCTTGCCGCACAGCTTGAAGATGTTCTCGTGCGCAACAGAACGTTCCGAACGTTGCCCGGAAAGTTCGGCTTCAGCTTCTCGGGCTCCGTCGAACCCGAGGTCGGCGGCCGTTCCGCCGACATCATGGTCTCGCTACACACTCCGGAAACCTTCGCCGTCTCGCTCGATGGAACCGGTGAAATCGCCGCGCTCATTTCTGGCGATCGTGTCGTCGAGGCGATGAGCCGTCTGGCGGCGGTATTTCTGGAACTCCGCGTCAGCGACCCCGCGATCGCTCGTATGAGAGACGCCGTCGCGCGTCGTGGCAGTGTCACGATCTTTGCGGCGGCAGGGCTGGAATCCAGAGCGATTGTCGATGCAGGACACAATAGCTCCTCGCCGCCCGTAGGGCCGCTGATGCATGCGGGTCGGGTCTTCGCTTTCGGCGTTGGATTGCCATTTGGCCGGATCGAAGCACCGCAATTAGAGGCGATCGCCGGCCTCGCATCCGAAACGGCTATAGCCTCGGTGCGCACGAGTCCGCAGCGCGTTCTGGTCTTCCCGGTTGAACACGAGCGGGACGCCGATAGTATCGCGCGGGAGGCGGAACGACAGGGTTTGATCACCGAGATTGGCGATTTGCGGCTGGCGTTCGACGTTTGCCCAGGGGCTCCCGCTTGCCCGAACGCGACGACGGACACCCGGCATGACGCCCGCCGTATCGCCGAGGCTGTTCAAGGACAGCTTTCATTTTCGTCACTGCACGTTTCAGGATGCGAAAAAGGATGCGCCCGGCGCGGTATCGCGGCCTTGACGCTTGTGGCGCGTGATGGCCATTACGACCTAATCGCCAATGACGGCCCCGATGGGCCTGTCAGTCTGTCGAGGATCAGCCCAGCCGAAATCGACGCCGCCGTCGCACGTTTTATTGTTGAGCACACTTCATGAAGACTCAGGACTACATTCGCGATGGAGCGGCCATCTACGCCCGCTCATTTGCGATCATTCGCGCCGAAGCCGACCTTGCGGGCTATACGCCGGAAGAGGAACGCGTTGCCGTCCGCATCATTCATGCCTGCGGCATGGTCGATATCGTGCGTGATCTTGTCATGTCATCGAACTTCGCGGCGTCAGCGTCGGCAGCGATCAGGAACGGCGCGCCAATCCTCTGCGATGCGATGATGGTCGCGGACGGCGTGACTCGCGCGCGTTTGCCTGCGAAAAATGACGTCATATGCACCTTGCGCGATCCGCGCGTGCCGCAAATCGCCAGCGACATTGGCAAC
>DATLJG010000145.1:0-3733 GCA_035538995.1 Hyphomicrobium sp.
CTTCAGCGGATCCTTTTTCGAAGCTCAGATCGATCGCATCCAGGTATTTCGGGAAATCACCAGTAATTCGTTGCAGCAGACAGGGGCGCTTCCGGAAGGAACAATTGCGGTCGGAGCTCCGGTTTCGTTGCGTGGCAGCGCCACCTTCTGCGGACGTCCGTGCGACGGTCAGCAATTGCACGTATTCTCGGGGAATGACGCGTTCGAATTTTTCTCACCGCGGGGATTGGACATCATCGGTTTCGTCCTGCACCAGGGTGATCTGCACAGAGCGCTGACAAGCGGGGAACTTGAAGACATTCGGTCATCCCTCGCGAAGCCTCACCTGCGTTTCGTCGATCCCACTGTATTATATCGTGTGCGCCGTGTTTTCTCGGACATCTGCGAGGTCCTGACAAAGTCGTCGGCTTCGCCGTGCGATCCCGTTCGTCAGTCGTCGATGTCGCGCGATGCGGTCGCAGCGGTCGTCAGCAGTCTCGCCGCCGACTATCGAGACAAGTTTGATGTTCCGACAGCGAAGCGGGCGCTGATCGTTGGCCATGCTCGCGATCTGGTCGCCGAATGGCGGCACGACTTTATGTGCGTTGCCGATCTTTGCCGGGAGTTGGGCATTAGCCGGCGTGCGCTGCAGCAGTCTTTCCAGGAAACGCTCGGTGTGAAACCCTCAGCCTATATCCGCGCTGTTCGCATGAACGGCGCGCGCCGGGCCATCAAGACTGCAAACTCAGTTGCCGAGGCAGCGACACTCTGGGGGTTCTGGCATTTTGGCCGCTTTGCACACGATTATCATATGATGTTCGGCGAGCTGCCATCAGAAGCCTTCCGCCGTTATCACGGTGCGCAAGAGCACACCGACAACTGAGCCGCATAGCGAGAATTTGACTCGCGAATTGAGATCTGGGTCGCTCCTCGCTGCGTGCGGGTCGCCGGGCGATCGGAACCGCGTGCCGCGTTTCCGCCCTTGCGAATGACACCCGTTGGGCGGACCGAACTGGCGAAGTTGTTCCGGCCGCCGTCCGAAAGACGGCCAAAACGTTCGACGACCTAGTTCACAACCGACTTATCAGCTGGAATAGGGTCACCATTCCAGACCTTAACCGATGTCCAGGGTTGCGGCGGCGTCGACCAAAAGGGCGCGTTCGCGCTTAGTCCTAACGGCAAAAGTACTGTGGAACAGAGATATAGGCTTCCCGTCGAAATGTAGGATTCTGCCACGTCGGGCTGCTGCCCGACGATACCCACTCGGAGCCAGCCATCCTTGTCGAATGTCTCCTCGTTTTGCATGACACGGCGGATGACAGCAGTGAGTGCACACCGCACCTGAGAAGGCGATAAGCCAGGCGGAAGTTTATCGCGAAGGCTAATGTCGGCCAGAAGATGGAAGGCTCCGAAGCGGTATGCCAACGATCGCCCGTGAACAGGATACGTACCTTCCGGACTTATGGCTCTCTCTTGAATTTCCGCATACCGTGTAGCTCGTGCATAAATCGTCTTCTGGACCTCTAATCGATTAGGCCATGAGGATGGAAGCGAGTCTGCAATCGCCAAGAGGAAAGGATGAATGACAAAGCTATTGTAGTAGTCGCAATGGTAGCTTGGGCCATCTTTGTACGTGCCATCACCCACATACCATTGCTCGTGTTGCCGTAACGCGTATTCGATGCGCACGATATCAGCTTCGCCGCACATCAAGCCCAGAGCGGTTTCGATCATTGCAGGAAACAAAATCCAGTTGTTGAACCATGGATGAATGCTTCGCGTCGTTCGAAAGGCTTCAATGAGCTTTAGCTTCACGTCTGCGTCTAATGCTGTCCAAAGTTGCCGCGGGGCTCGCAGGATACCGAGTGCCAAAAATGCGGCATCCACCAAACTTTGCCTCGTCTCCCCTATCTTGAGGTAACCACGAGAAGTCGGATCGACTGCATAACGAATACCTTCGCGAGCGAGCACGCGGAATTTATTGCGTAGTCGGCTTTCGACGTCGCCGGTTTCTAATTCCAACCAAGGAGCTATTCCACAGATCAGTCTAGCAAATGCCTCCAAGTGAGAGGTCGCTAACTGCTGTGAATTCAAATTGGGCCCACCTTCGACGGGCATTAACTTGACGAGATCTTCGTTGGCGGCCGCCGTCAGGACAGGCCGTGAAAGCTTTTCCAGCCACACGAGCCAGAAGGATCGATCAGAGATATTCGGTTCCATAAGGGCAATCTGATCACACATTCAGCTCGGAAGCGAATATCGAGTCATCAGTGCGCGAAGCGCGCGATAGTTCTGCCAATCAGCGTGTATCCAGATGGCTAGCTTCTAGCAGAGCTTGAGCCTTAGCAGTGTCAATTGTGTTGGGGCGCCGGAATACAGCCAGTGTATCTTTGCTTTCGACCCATTCCAGGAACGGAAGCACATCGTGGTAATAATCTCTGTTCCAGAAATCGTGCACCATGATTGTCGTCCCCGGTGCAGTCTCGAGTATCGATTTCATGATACATGCCCGGCGGAACCGGCCATCCACAAAGACTAGGTCAGGCGCAACGTTGGCACTTTGCCATGGCGCCTGCGAATACATTGGCCAGTTGTCTTTCCGGCTGTCATCGACCGGGTAACTCCAGCGTCCGACACATCCGATATCGACGTGAACAAGCTCGAGACGTTTCTCATTCTCAGCCAATTGCACAGCTGGATCTTCTCGAAGCGTGGCTATCCAGTCAGAATCGGCCTCTATGGAGATCACGTTGGCAGGTGTGGAGGAGGCTGCGAAGTAGGTGCTCCCGCCGGCGCCGTACTCTATAATTTTCAGGGCGTTAGAGTAGTGTTTCTCAAAGACCTCGATTTCAGCATCGAGCATGGCAGGCTTCGTAACTGTCAATTTGTTCTGACTTTCAACAGTAGCTCGTTTGCGCAACATGAGCGCCCTCGCGGCTGAACATTATTTAGAATTTGTCATGGTGATGTACGATATTTCGCCCCGCAAAACCGGGGATTACCCACGGCATTTTGCTTATAGCAGTTTCGACCTTTCGTACGCATTTATTCCGATCGAGATCTACAACGCCCGGCCACGGTCAGGCATGTTGGGCAAGTCAGAAAAATCACCAATCGGAGAGACTATAATAATAGCGGCGCAGTTTTTATCGTGACCTGAGATTGTCCAAGCAGATCTTCCTTGTCGGCGCTGTTTTGAAAGAGGCGATACAGGCGCCGGGTCGAAGCTCTTAGTTAGGCTGAACGCTTCGGCCAGCGTTCCGTAGAGCCACGTCTCGAACTCGTCCTCCGTTTGATAGCAGCACTGCGTTGTCTTCTACTAAAGGCGCGCTTCACTAGCGAAGATGGATTGCGCGCCGGTACGGGAGACGATTTCGATCGTCCTCTCGGGTCGGCGTTGATGCGGATCGGTGGAACGGCTCCGATCGGTAAAGGGCGCCACTGGAATAGTGTCGCCCGCCGTACCCTGACCGCATTTTCCAAACGCTATCGCGCGATCGCACCGGCCGCAAAATTCGTGCTTCCTGCTCTCAGCAGCTGATCGAAGTACGCGATCGTATTGCGGAGTCCGTACTCCAGTTGAATCTTGGGACTCCAATCCAATTCGCGGTTCGCCAAGGTTATATCTGGGCGGCGTTGTTTCGGATCGTCGGCCGGTAGGGGAAGGTGAATGATTTTGGAGCGAGTGCCGATCAGGTTGATCACTTTTTCGGCCAGCTCTCTCATAGTGAACTCGACGGGATTGCCGAGATTG
>DATLJG010000146.1:0-2617 GCA_035538995.1 Hyphomicrobium sp.
CGCCGCCGGCAATTCAAGCGTGGCCTTGAGCCCCCCGTGCGCCGATGCGTCAAGCGCCAACCGCCCATGATACGAGGTCGCCAGATCGCCGACGATCGACAGCCCGAGCCCCGAACCCGGCTTCGTCTCGTCCAGCCGCAACCCGCGTTTGCCGATTTTTTTGCGCTGCTCCGGCGATAATCCCGGGCCGTCATCTTCCACAGAGATTTTCAATTTTCGGCGGCGCGGCGAGCTTGTCTGCGCGTCCACCGCCGCCGTCACGTAAACGTGGGTCTTGCCCCACTTGCAGGCGTTGTCGATGAGATTGCCGAGCATCTCTTCGAGATCCTGCTTCTCGCCTTGAAATTTGGCGCCCGCTTGAACGGTGTAGGAGATCGCGATGCCCTTGTCGGCATGGATGCGCTCGATGGCCCGGATAAGGGGTTCGACGGTCGAGTCGACCGGCGTCACGCGGCCGATGGCGCCGACGCGCGCCGCCATGCGCGCCCGGTCGAGATAGAGGGTGATGTGATCGCGCATCAGTTGCGCCTGCTCGGCGACCTTCTTGCCAAGCGTCGAATGATCGTCGCGCGCTTCATTGATGATGACGGCGAGCGGCGTCTTCAGGGCGTGGGCGAGATTACCGACCTGCGTCCGCGCCCGATCGATAATATCCTGATTGGAGTCGATCAGCGCATTGAGTTCGACCTGTAGCGGCTCGATCTCAGCCGGCAATTGGCCGTCGAGGCGCTCCACCTCTCCAGAGCGAATGCTGGCCAATCCCCGCTCGATACGGCGAAGCGGCAGCAGGCCGAAGCGCACCTGGAACACCGTCGCCGCCAGCAGTCCGAGACCGACAAGCGCCAGGGCGCTCGTCAGGCGGGTGCGAAACTTGGCGACCGTCGCTTCAAACCAGTCGAGCGGTCCCGCGACAATGACCGAATAGCGCGTTTTCTCGGGATCGTGACCGGGGGAGTCGAGGAATTCCAGAACACGAATGTTCGAACCCGTGGGACCGGGAACATTCATCCAGCGCGTCCCGCCATTGTCGGGCTTCATCTTGTGATCGTATGGAGACGGGAGAACGGCAGTCGCCAATGACGGCGAGACGAGCGTGCGGCCGGGCGCGCCGTCGATCGGGCGTATCTGCCAATACCAACCCGATTGCGTGACTTCGAACAGCGGCTCGTAAAGGTTCGGCGGGATCAGGGGCACGTCACCGCCGGTCCCCATGCTGTCGACGGTGATCTGCGTCAGCAGCTTCTTTAGCTGCGCGTCGAAGCTCAACTGCACGTCTTCGCGATACAGCGAATAGATGATGTAGCCCGCGAGCGGCAGCGCCAGCAGCGTCCATGCCGCCGAGGTCGCAAACAGCCGCAACGCGAGCGAGTTAAGCCTCATCTGATCCGTGGCTCATGCGATAGCCGAGACCGCGTACCGTCTGAATGACATCGCCGGGAATTTTCTTGCGCAAGCGGCCGATGAAGACCTCGATCGTATTTGAATCGCGGTCGAAGTCCTGATCGTAGAGATGCTCGACCAGTTCGGTCCGCGACACGACCCGGCCATTGTGGTGCATCAGGTAGGCCAGAAGGCGGAACTCGTGCGAGGTGAGCTTGACCGGCAGGCCGTCACACGTCACGCGCGCCGACTTGGTGTCGAGCCGGATCGGCCCGCACTCGATTTCGGATTTGACGTGGCCGGAAGCGCGGCGGATCTGCGCCCGCACGCGCGCCAAAAGCTCCTCCATGTGAAAAGGCTTGGCGAGGTAATCGTCGGCCCCGGCGTCCATGCCGGTGACCTTGTCGCTCCAGCGGTCGCGAGCGGTGAGCAGAATGACCGGCATCTTGCGGTCGCTGCGGCGCCATTGTTCGAGAATGGAAATGCCGTCCATCTTCGGCAGGCCGATATCCAATATCACGACATCATAAGGTTCGGTGTCGCCGAGGAAATACCCTTCCTCGCCGTCCGCAGCCGTATCGACCGCGAAACCGGCATCCCCAAGCGCCGCCGCAAGCTGACGGTTCAGGTCTTGATCATCCTCGACAACGAGCGCGCGCACGCTGATTCATCTCCCCCTTGTGCGAATCGCCAAGTTGTAGGGGTATCGGAAATAAATCTCTACCCACCAGCGGCGATTCTTCACCGGACCTTAGCCGTCATAACGGTCGTTTTAAGCTGTCCCGTCGGGATGCGGATGACAAGGCGGTAGAAATAGCCCTCGCGCGAATGGCAGAGCGTCGTTTTGACGAGTTCGCCGATGCCGTCGGCGGCAAGCGACTTCGAGACGTCCTCGACGGTTATCAGCTTTTCGCGGCGAACGATCTGGCCTGCCCTGCCCCAGTCCGTCATGCAGTCGTCGTCGGCACATGCCGGACCGGACGGCAGCAAGGCCACCGCCGCGATAATTGCAAACGCACTGATCGATCCGGACATACGCACATCTTCCAGAGGTTCGCCGCCCATACCGGCCGGTCGTTGAACGGCGCATGAACATGGCTGGCGCGGCGCATTAACCCTTACGCAGCGTCAACGGCGTGTCGGCCTTCAATCGTCCATAGATCGCTAACAGCGTTCCGAACAACCCGGTGACCGCCTGAACGGCAGTCATCGCCTGGTCGCCGAACGTCGTGATCAT
>DATLJG010000147.1:0-4268 GCA_035538995.1 Hyphomicrobium sp.
TCGATCGCTTGTGTGAACGACCAGACACAGACGAGCACAAGAGCCAGCGCCAACGCCGGGTTGGACCGCAGCAGCACGCCCGCGAACAGCGCCGCGATCCACCACATCAGCAGCGCGTCGAAAGGATCGCCGTCGATGTGATACATCTGGCTGATGAGCATGAGGCTCGCGCCGAACATTCCGACAGCGAACAGAATGGCCGCGTCCGCGAACAGCTCATAGCCGCGCGACGTCAGCCATCCGGCCGCGCCATAACCGGCCCAGATCGATGCCAACAGCAGCAACAGCCGCCATGTGCGCGGCATGTCTTCCCAATGCGCCGCGACGAACGAAATCGCCGCGAACCCGAACAGCACGCTCGCCAGGATCGAGAGCGCCGATGCCAGGCTGAACCCGCTTCCGCTTTGCGCAACGTCGGCGAGAATGGCGTCACGGCCGTCATCGCTGACCCAGCCATTCCGTCGCCAGCGATCGAGATCGCGTGTCAGGCGTGTTTTATACGGAGCCCACATATCGAACCTGTCCGGCCTTCAACCGCGACGTCTCCTTGCAACTGTAGCTGCAGTAGAGATACGCATTCGCGTGTCTATTTTCAGACAGCCGCATGAAGTCACGAGGCGATCGATTTGGCCAGCCCGGACCCGAGCGCAAATGCCGGTGAATGTCCGGGACTGATGCTGCTTATCCTTAATTCGCGCAGCACCTCGCTGACGGTGCCGCCTACCTGGAGGCAACCGGCAGACTGTCGAGATCCTTGATGTACCATTTCTCGGTTTCGACGATCGCGGGGTTCTCGCCGTTGGAATAAATCCAGCTATCGACGGCCCAGCGCTGCCCGGTCTCGGTCTCTTTCAGAACAGCCGTCCAATGCGTCCAGCCCGCGACGCCGCGCCATAGCTGATCTTTCGAGAACGGCGTGCCGACCGTGTGATATTTCAATAGGCCGTTGTTCTGCATGACGAGCAGATAACTCGTCGTGTTGGTCGATTCATCGACGCAATCCATTTGCGTCGGATCGCCGGAGGCTGCGAAATCCATGCCCGCGCGATCCTTGTCCGTGCCGATGGCCTTGCCGACGCGCGATTCCATCCAGCCGACGGCGTACGCCACGGCGCGGCGCTCCTCCTTCGCCGTGTCGGATTTCTCGATCTTTTTGAAAATCGCCCGCAGTTCATCGATATCGGCATCGGTAAACCGGAACTTCGTCCGCATCTTGCACGTGTAGGCGTGGCAGATGGAAACCGTGTTCTTATTCGGCGGATCGACCTGGAAATCCGCATAATGATCGCTGACCGGCCCAAGACGCTCGTGCGTACAGCCGGCGATCGCCACGGCAACCCACACAAGACACAGAACCCGTTGCAAGCCCATTTCGCCCCGCTTAAGTACCGGAAGGGCGCCTCGGCGTACCCTTTTCAATCTCGCTTAACATCCGAACGATTCGCGTCAAACCGCTAGACGGTGAAGCGATTCGGAGTCTGTGGAAGCTTTGTGCATATGACCAAATTACCCGCCATTCACGTCATTGGAGCCGGTCTCGCCGGATCGGAAGCCGCGCATCAGATCGCCAGCGCCGGGGTTTCTGTCGTCTTGCACGAGATGCGCCCGGTTCGCGGGACGGAAGCGCACAAGACCGATGGATTTGCCGAACTTGTCTGCTCCAACTCGTTCCGCTCCGACGATTGGGAAAACAACGCTGTTGGATTGCTGCACGAGGAAATGCGCCGTGCCGGATCTTTGATCATGAGCGCCGGAGATCAGCACAAGTTGCCGGCGGGCGGCGCGCTTGCGGTCGATCGCGACGCCTTTTCGGCCGAAGTCACCGCGCGCCTTTCCGCCAATCCGCTCGTCACGATCGAACGCGGCGAGATCGACGGACTGCCGCTCGCCGATTGGAGCAACGTCATCATCGCTACGGGCCCTTTGACGTCGCCTGCGTTGAGCACCGCGATACGAGCTTTGACGGATGAGGACTCATTGTCTTTCTTCGACGCGATTGCCCCGGTCATTCATCGCGACAGCATCGACACGTCGATCGCCTGGTTCCAATCCCGTTACGACAAGGCAGGTCCCGGCGGCACCGGAGCCGACTATCTCAATTGCCCGATGACGAAACCGGAATACGAAGCGTTTGTCGATGCGTTGCTCGCCGGAGAAAAAACGTCCTTCAAGGAATGGGAAGCATCGACGCCTTACTTCGACGGCTGCCTGCCCGTTGAAGTGATGGCGGAGCGCGGCCGCGAGACCCTGCGCTACGGGCCGATGAAGCCCGTCGGCCTCGATGACCCGCGCACCGGCCGCTGGCCGTATGCGGTTGTGCAGCTGCGTCAAGACAATGCGCTTGGTACGCTGTGGAACATGGTCGGCTTTCAAACGAAGCTGAAGCACGCCGAGCAGGTCCGAGTCTTCCGCACGATACCGGGTCTCGAGAATGCCGAGTTCGCCCGCCTCGGCGGCTTGCATCGCAACACCTACATCAATTCGCCGAAGCTGCTCGACCGTTCGTTGCGGTTGAAGGCGGAGCCACGCTTGCGCTTCGCCGGTCAGATCACCGGCGTCGAGGGCTACGTCGAAAGCGCCGCGATGGGATTGCTGGCAGGACGATTTGCTGCGGCCGAGGCGCTCGGCAAAGACATCGAAGCGCCACCCGCGACGACCGCACTCGGCGCTTTGCTCAATCACATCACCGGTGGCCATCTCGTCGTCGACGGTGAGGAAGGCAACACCACGCGGTCGTTCCAGCCGATGAATATCAACTACGGACTGATACCCGAGCTCGACGCGCCGCCGACGCTCGATGCCGGCGGCAAGCGTCTCAAAGGCCCGGAGCGGGGCCGCGAGAAGAAGCGCGTCATGTCGCGTCGCGCCATTGCCGATCTCACACGCTGGCTCGATGCGAATTAGGGGCGGCGTTCGCGTTAGTTTCCGCCTGCGGGCGGCGCGGCGCCGCTCGCCGGTGCGAACGGCCGGATGACGATCTCCGTTCCTTCTCCGGTTCTCGACATCTCCGGTTCAGCAGGTGGCATCGGAGCAGCTGCCGGCGGTGCGTTCGATCCCGTCCCGACTGGCGGCAGCAACGTTCCTGGCGCGGGGACTCCCTCTCCCTGCCCCTGTGCTGGAGGCGCTTCGGTCGCAACCGGCGGCGCGCCCACAATGGGAACCGCACCTCCTGCATGTGGCTCCGGCTGCGGAGGCGTGAGTAGAGCCTTCGCCTCGTCGAGACCAGTCTCAGGTGCTGCTTGCGGAGCCGTCTGCGGCCCCGCAACAGGAAGCGGAACCGAAATTGATTTTCCGTCTGCGCTCGGCACGCTGTCTGGAGGAGGCTGCGGCGTACCTGCTGGCGGAAGCGGCGCGGCCGTTGTTGTGGCGTTGCCGTCCAGACCTGTCGCCGGACGCGCTCCAAAGTCTGTTGTGGCGGGAACCGCTGATGCGGCGCCTTCGGCGGGCGTCGGTGCCAGACCCGCTTTGACATCGAGTGGTCCGGCTTCCGTTTGCGGCAACGGCCCCGACTGCACATCGTCCGGTCCCGAGACGACGGCCTTGACCTTCGGCACCCCGGCGTTCGGATCGGGAAGCGGAATGGCCAGAGGATCGTCGTCCTTCGAAATGGCGATATTCTCGGAGTCGTCCGGTCCCTGACCGTACTTCGCAAGGACGGCCCGCGCCTGATCCGTGACCGCATCCGCGATAGCCGCCTGACCTTCGGCCGTCGGATGGAACGCACCCGAATACGTTGACGCCAGGAGCAACTGCAAGGGCGCCAACGGCTCGATCTTCAGGATCTTCGTAATCAATCCCGCGGCGACGTGGAAATTCGCCGTCATGAACGCATCGTTGGGCGTGCGGAACCAGCGTTGCCGCGACGCATAAGGCAGATAGTCGGCGGGATTGTAGGGCTTCCAGACGCCGTCGACCTTGCGCGGCAGCCGAAGATCATCGACCTGACTGACGCCCGTGACGCTGAGACCGGCGCAGATACCGCGTCCGATGAAGGTCCGCCTGTGCGCTTCGACGAAGGTCCAGCCGTAAGCCTCGGCGCTGGCACGCATCTGACGGTTCAGCTTGTCGGCGAACCACGTGCCGAGCTTGAGCTTGGTCGCATCGAGGTGAAAATCGGGAACGACCTCCATGCCCGCATTGCCGCTGCCGCAGGTATCACTGCCGTCGCCTTGCAGCGCCAGTCCCGGATAGGCGACGAGCAGAATTCGGTCGCTCTCGTTCCACGGCATGTAAAGAATGTTGTGCAGCGCCCGGTTCAGCGCCTTGTA
>DATLJG010000148.1:0-2668 GCA_035538995.1 Hyphomicrobium sp.
TCGGGCGCAGGTCTGAAATCGCGACGGTGTGCAGCGTCGGCGTGGGTGCGTGTGCTTGAGGTCCAGCCATGGTGACCATCCTTGCTAACTCTAGGATCGGCGGTTCCGTTCGGCGCGGAGTTTCGCCCAATAATCGAGGCGCTTTTTGATGTCGCGTTCGAAGCCGCGCTCGGGCGGATCGTAATACTTCGGGCGCTTCTTGAATTCGTCGGGGAAGTAATTCTGGCCCGAGAACGCTTCCGGCTGATCGTGGTCGTAGAGGTAGTCCGAGCCGTAGCCCTCTTCCTCCATCAGCTTCGTCGGCGCATTGAGGATCGTCTTCGGCGGCGACAGCGAGCCGTGCTCTTTCGCGGCGCGCATCGCGGCTTTGAAGGCGACGTAGTTGGCGTTCGATTTCGGCGCCGTCGCGACGTAAATCACCGCCTGGGCCAGCGCCAACTCGCCTTCGGGCGAGCCGAGAAAATCGAAGGCATCCTTAGCCGCATTGGCGACGACGAGCGCCTGCGGATCGGCAAGGCCGATATCCTCAACCGCCATGCGGACGATACGCCGGGCGAGAAACAGGCGGTCTTCGCCGCCGTCGAGCATGCGGCAGAAGTAATAGAGCGCCGCGTCAGGGTCGGAGCCGCGTACCGCCTTATGCATTGCCGAGATCAGGTTGTAGTGGCCTTCGCGCGACTTGTCGTAAAGCGGCGCCCGGCGCTGCACGAGCTTGACCAGCGCTTCGCGGTTGAGCGCCTTGCCCTTCACCGCAACAGCCGCGAACACGTCCTCGGCCAGATTGAGAATGGCACGGCCGTCTCCGTCGGCCATGCCTTTCAGTGCCTCGCGGGCGTCAGGTTCTAGCGGCAGCGGACGCCCGACGTCGGCCTCGGCGCGCTCCAGCAGCGTTTCCAGCGTCGCGTCATCGAGACGGTTGAGCACCAGGACGCTGGCGCGCGACAGGACGGCGGCGTTGAGTTCGAACGATGGATTTTCCGTCGTCGCCCCGACGAGCGTGATGGTGCCGTCTTCCATGTACGGCAGGAAGGAGTCCTGCTGCGAACGGTTGAAGCGATGGATTTCGTCGATGAACAGCAGCGTGCCCTTGCCCTGCTCGCGCATGACCTTGGCGCGCTCGAACGCTTTTCTAAGGTCGGCGACGCCGGAGAAGATCGCCGAAAGTTGTTCGAAGACGAGGTTCGTCTCATTGGCGAGCAACCGCGCGATCGTCGTCTTGCCGGACCCCGGCGGTCCCCAGAAGATCAGACTCGGAACCCGGCCGCTTTTCAGCATCCGCGTCAGCGTGCCGTCCGGCCCGACGATGTGCTCCTGCCCCGCGACTTCCGAAAGCGTCTTCGGACGCAGCCGATCCGCCAGCGGCCGCGGCGCGCTTTTCTCCAGTCCTGCAGCTTCGAAGAGATTGACCATCAGCGCCTTATATAAGGCCGCAAGGCAGTCGTCCAAATGCTTCGCCAGCCCGATACGTGGGCAAGTCGATTAACGGGCGGCACGGGCATGGGGCCGGCCTCGAGGCGCACGGGTTACGCTGTTAAGGTAGGCAGGTGAGCCAGAATGAGATCGGCGCGCTCTTCGACACTCGATTTGGGAAGCACAACCACCCGGTAGCCGAGCGCCGGATAAGCCCGTTCAAGCCGCCCATACTCGGCGACGGCGTCGTCGAAACCATGCCTGCGTTCGGGGTCGGAAACGTAAATCTCAAGCCACGGCGGAGTGAGAAAAACGGTCGGATGATAGCGATGCGATGGCCCGAGCCGCTCAAGGATGCGGTCGCCCGTCGTATGTTCCCGTGCGACGGCCGCATCGACCAATCCGCGATCGAAGAACACCCACCCTGAGAGGCTTTCGGCCGTGCGAAAGTCTTCAATCGCAAATTCGATCGCGCGCTGTGCAAACGCTGCCGGATCGATCCAAGGCAGGGCTTGCCCTCCATTTGCGATTTCGTCTTTGACGACGCGCCGTCCCGGCTCATCGACCGTGCCGTATCCTCGCCGGCGCAGTTCCGAGAGCAGCGTAGATTTTCCGCCCCCGGAGCACCCTGACAAAACAACATATCGCGCACTCATCCGCGCCCAAGACGCCTATGCGAGGTTTAGCTGCCAGGAGACCCCAAACCGGTCATTGAACCAGGTGAATTTCTGGCTGAAGCCATAGTTGGCGGGCGCCATCAGCACACCGCCGCCTTTGCCGAGTTCCGAGGCGATTTTATCGAATTCGGTTTCGCTCTTGCACGTCACAAACAGGGACGACGACGGCGTGAAGGTAAAGGCGTGGTGGACGGAGCTGTCGTTGCACATTAACGGAAGGCCGCCGATCTCAGCGCGTGCGAGCATGACGGACCCCTCTTTGCCCGGCGCACCGGCTCCATATTTTTGGATCTCGATGATGCGGCTGTTTGGAATCGTGGAGACATAGAGGTTCAACGCCTCCTCGCAATGCCCCTCGAACATCAAAAATGGACTGACTGCCGTCTCCATCGCGCTCCTCTAGCGAGTGATCAATACGTGGCCTTTAGCTCCGAACCGCAACGTTCACCGTTTGCGGCTCGCCGGAATTGGTGCCTGCTGCGTCGGTCACCTGCACGTCGAAACGCGCGGTCGAATTCGCCGAACCATCATGCGCGAACAAGACGTGGCCACTCACAAGGTCGGCTTGCGAGAACGTGCTC
>DATLJG010000149.1:0-5110 GCA_035538995.1 Hyphomicrobium sp.
TCCGCAGGGTGACGGCCGCTACGTTGTCGGCGCCAGCGTCATCGAGCGCGAGGACGACGATCCAATGACGTTGAAATCGGCCCTCGATCTGCTGGGTTCGGCCTATGCGCTGCATCCGGCGTTCGGCGAGGCGTCGGTGATCGATATGGGCGCTGGCGTCAGACCTTCATTCGCCGACAACGTCCCGCGCATCATCATCGAAGACAATGGCCGCATTATCCGCGTGAACGGCGCCTATCGACATGGGTTCCTCCTTGCGCCGGTGTTGGCCGAAGCCGTCGGCCGCTTCCTCTCAGATGGCCGACGTGAAAGTCCGTTGTTCGCTGACGTTGGGTGACGGGCCGCTCCTGCTCGCGATCGTTTCCTTGGCAAGCGCCAGCGCCGCCACGTAATCCGGTTTGCCCGAGCCGAGCAGGGGAATCTTGCCCACCACGAGAATGTCGGCCGGGACCATCAGCTCGGTCGCACCTTTGCGGCGAGCAAACTGTAAGAAGGCCTCGCGTGTGCATTTGGCATCGGTCGTCAGCAGTGCCAATCGCTCACCCTTGCGCGCATCCGGAAGTGCAACGACGACGGTGATGAGCGTCGGCCAAAGCTCTGCTGCCAGCGCTTCGACGGCCGACAGCGATACCATCTCACCGGCGATCTTGGCGAAGCGTTTGGCGCGCCCTTTTATCGTAATGAATCCCTGCGCATCGATGTCGACGATGTCTCCGGTATCGTGCCATCCGTCGGCCGGTGGTTCGAGAACGCCGGGATTTTCCGCGCGATAATAACCGAGCATGACATTGGGGCCGCGCACGAATAATCGTCCCCCTGTCTCGATACCCGGAACCGGTTCCAGTCGCGCGTCCATTAGCGGCGACAACCGGCCGACCGAACCCGCCTTGTTGGCGAGCGGCGTATTGATGGCGAGCACCGGCGCGGTTTCCGTAACGCCGTAGCCTTCGAGAATGCGCACGCCGAAGCGGTCCATGTAAAGCTGTCGCGTTCGGTCCTTGATGGCTTCGGCCCCTGCCAGCACGAGCCGAACACGCGCGAAGTCGTAAGGATGCGCAACGCGCGCGTATCCTGACAGGAACGTGTCCGTGCCGAAAAGAATCGTCGCATTCGACCCGTAAACGAGTTCGGGAATGATGCGATAATGCAGAGGCGTCGGATAAAGAAAAACCGGCACGCCCGCGACCAGCGGCATCAAGAGACCGGCTGTTAATCCGAACGAGTGGAAGACAGGCAGCGCGTTGAACACCTTGTCGCTGCCGTTGCAAGAAACGCGCGTCAGGCTTTGCGCGCAATTGGCGAGTAGATTGCGATGGGAGAGCACGACGCCTTTGGGCAGACCTTCGGAGCCGGACGTAAAAAGAACGGCAGCCGGTGCGTTGCAGTCGCGCGCGATTTGCGGTTTGCCGCCGCGCCCCAGGCCGCGCAGCTTGTCGAAAAGGGTTACGGTGGCGCGCACGTCTTCAAGATAGATGATCTTCGCGACGGTGCTGATTGCTTCGACCAAGGACTCGAAGTGCCCCTTCTCGACGAAGGCCCGCGAAGTCAGAACGACCGATACGTTTGCCGCTTTGCACGCAGCTATGACGTTCGCGGCGCCCGACGTGAAGTTCAGCATCGCCGGAACGCGGCCCATCGTCTGCAACGCAAAGAACGTCACGGCAACGCCAGCCGAATTCGGCAGAAGCACACCGACGGATGCCCCGACCGGAGGCAGTTGCGGTGCGAGCTTGGTGCCGAGGACCTGTGCCCCAACGATCAGTTTCTTATACGTCAGCTTGTTGCCGAGCGGATCTTCGATCGCGGCCTTGCCGGTATCGCGCGTCTGCCGCGCCTGCACGAGCGCTTCGAACAGCGTCTGGTCGATGGGTGTCGTCAGCACGGCGGAATCCGTCATCACGTCTTGCAGCGCCGCACCCGCCGCGAGCCGGCGTTGTTTGCCGCGAAGCTCCGGATCGACCTTCAGTTTGACCGGCGGCAGGATCGTCACCGTTGTTTTCGGAAACCACGCCTTTTTCGTCTGGGCTTTGCTCAAATAGCCGAAGTGCGAACGTTCGAGTCCATCAATGCGCACGGGAATGACCGGCGCATCGGCCTTATCTGCGATCATTGCCGTGCCATCGTAGACCTTCATCAAGCCGCCGGTGACGGTGAGCCGGCCTTCCGGAAAGATGACGAGCGATGAGCCGTCTTTGACCTCTTGGATGAGGTGGCGCATGCCGAGTGGCCGCGTCGGATCGATGGCGTAGGATTTCGCGAGTTTCAAAAACGGCTTCACCCACCACGTATTCGCCATGTTCGTATCGACTGCGAAAATCGCGTGCGAGGGAAGCAGCGCGTGCATCAGCCCGGCATCGAGCAGGCTGACGTGGTTGGGCGCTATGATGCCTTTCTCGCCGAGCTTCGGCAGGTTCTCCAGCCCCTTCACTTCGAGACCGAAGAACGTTCGAAACAGGAAGACGCCGACATCTTTCACGCCCTCCGCGCCCCAGGCGCGCAAGACCAGCGCCACGACGAGAAGGTTGGCGAAACCGAGGCCTGCGTAGAGAATTGAAACGGGAATCTTATCGTACTGCAGAGCGGCGATACCCAGCCCCGCGACGGTCATGAACGCCGCCGACAGCACATTGCACCCGGCAATGACGCGCGAGCGGCGCTCGACCGGAGACCAGGCCTGCACGGCCGCGAACGCCGGAACGATATAAAGGCCACCGGCAAAAGCGATGCCCGCGAGATCGATCAGCAAATGCAGGCCCGTGATCGAAGCGAGCGTTTCCGAAACGCCGAGCGGCTTCGCTGCCGGCGTCATCGTCGAAGCGAGCAGCCCCAGATCGATGAGAAACAGGCCCATCAACAAAGCGCCGATGGGGACGAGTGCCAGATTGGGCCGATTTTTGCTGGCGCGTGCCGCCGCGATCGAACCAAGGGCGACCGCAATCGCAAATGTGAACAGCGCAAGCGTGTACACTGCGGGCGCGCCGTTGAGCGTCTGCGGAATGAGATTTTGCAGCAGCGCCAGGACGACCGCGCCAACCAGCCAGAACCACGACGTGATAAGCGCGCCCTGCCAGATGCGCTTGTCGCTGCGAAGATCCTTGAGAAGCGTCGCCGTCGAAGTGACGATGTTCTTATCGACGGCAAGATCCGGAACGGTCGATGGAGCGGATGGAATGAGACGCGCGCAAAGCCAGCCGGCGATTGATATGACGACGATGGCGCAAGCAACAAGCCAGATCTCGCGGTCGCCGCCCGAGGCGAGATTACCGCCGATTGTTCCGAGTAGAATGGCGATGAACGTCGCGCCTTCGATCAGCGCGTTGCCAGCCGGAAGCTCGCGAATCTCAAGCTGCGTCGGCAGCAGGCCGTATTTCACGGGCCCGAAAAATGCGCTGAGTGTGCCGAACAGCACGAGCGCGACGAACAGCAAAGGGACGGACGGAAGCAGGAATCCGGCGGCCGCTAGCAGAGCGATCGGAATTTCGGCGAGACGGACCCGCGCCGCGACCTGCGCCTTGTCGAACTTGTCGGCGTACTGGCCCGCCAGAGCGGAAAACAGAAAGAAGGGCACGATCAGCGCCGCGCCGGCCAGAGTTCCAATCGCCGGACCGTTCTCCATTGCCAGCCGGTAGACGACGAGCATCGCCAGGGCGTTCTTCAGCAGGTTATCGTTGAGCGCCGCCAGCAGCTGGCTCCAGAACAGCGGAGCGAAGCGCCGGGAAGACATTAATTGCGAGAACATCGAAGTCATCCTTGCTGGGCCTGAGGCCGACGCAACTCAGCGAATGCGGCGGGATTGGGGGGACTTTGACCAATCGGCGGTGATTGCAGTAAAAAAACGCGAAATGCTCTAGTAAATGCCGTGCAATAGCCTACTTCCAACAGAGTAAGGCGCGTGCCCAGTCCATGCTGAATGCGATGCAGAAAATCGACTTGATCGTCAATGGCCGCAAATCGGCGACGGCTTGCCGTACTTTGGCCGAGCTGCTCGATGAGCACGAGCTGTCGGAGGCCAAGGTCGCGACCGCGCTGAACGGTCATTTCGTGCCGGAGGTGCGGCGTGCTACCACGGCACTCCAAACCGGCGATCGCATCGAGATTGTCTCCGCGCGCCAAGGCGGCTGAGCGAGTATCCAAGCACCGATGAACATTCGCGATAAAGATCTGCATACCAACCAAACGCTGTCGATCTATGGCCAAGCGATCGCCTCGCGACTCCTGCTCGGAACAGCCGGGTACCCGTCGCCTGCGATTTTGGCGAGCGCCGTGAAGGCCTCGGGAGCGGCGGTCGTTACGGTGTCGCTGCGCCGCGAATCCGCCGGCGGCAAAGTCGGCGAGCGATTCCTCGAAATCATCAAGAACCTCGGTCTGCGCGTGCTGCCGAATACGGCGGGCTGTCGTACGGCGCGCGACGCGATTACCACGGCTCAAATGGCGCGCGAGTTGTTCGGCACGGATTGGATCAAGCTCGAGGTCATCGCCAACGACGATACATTGCAGCCGGACGTCTTCGGCCTTGTCGAAGCAGCGGCGGAACTCGCGGCCGACGGCTTCAAGGTACTACCTTATACAACCGAAGACCTCTCGGTCGCCGAACGCCTGCAACGCGCTGGTTGCGAAGTCATCATGCCGTGGGCCGCGCCGATCGGCAGCGGTCGCGGCCTCGCCAATGTCGCCGCTTTGACAAGCTTGCGCGCCTACTTCCCGGATGTGAAGCTCATCGTCGACGCCGGGATCGGCGCACCGTCTCATGCAGCGCTGGCAATGGAACTCGGCTACGACGCCGTCCTCTTGAACACGGCCGTTGCCAAGGCGGCGGATCCCGTCCGAATGGCGGAAGCCTTCGCTTTGGCGATCAAAGCTGGCCGGCTTGGGTTTGAAGCTGGCCTCATGCCGCCGCGCGATATGGCGGTTCCGTCGACGCCCGTCGCGGGCACGCCGTTTTTCGATCTCGAATGAACGCCGTGAATCAAGTGCCGGTGAAGCTCGCGCGTTTCTATCCGATTGTGCCGGACATCGGCTGGCTTGAGCGCATCGTGCCGCTCGGCGTCAGGCTCGTGCAGTTGCGGATCAAGGACGCCCCGCGCGCCGAGATTGTTGAACAGACGAAACG
>DATLJG010000150.1:0-6117 GCA_035538995.1 Hyphomicrobium sp.
ACGCTCCAGCAGCATCGGATCGACGACAGCGCCATTTCCGGCAACCGCGTCGGCAAAAGATCGCCCGCCCTCGATGGTGGTTTCGCCCGAAAGTGGATAGGCGGAATCAACGGCCTTCAACTCCGCCAGTGCTTGATCCGATCCGTCGAGACGACGCGCCATCGTGCGCATCGTCGAGGTTTCGCTCACACGGCCGAGACTACGGAACAGTGCTTGTTCTTGATCCGTGGCGCGGATGTGCATGCGCGAGAACGTCATGTCGCCGCCGAGGATCGTTTCGCCTTGGCTGGCGAGCCCGGCGCGCAAGGCGTCGGCCAGTGCGCCCACAGCGGCGATGACCATGACACCCAGCGCGAGGCAGGCGATGAAAATACGGAAGCCATGCAGGCCGTTGCGCAGCTCGCGCAGGCCGAGCTTCCATATCGTCAGAAAATCGGTGCTTGGTCGCGGCGCGGCCGTTTCGGGATCAAGTGCGAGCGTCACGGTGACACCGCCCGGGCCGGCGAAACCGAAACAATGTCATCCGCCTCGATCGATCCATCGGCCATGCGGACGATGCGATCCGCCATGCCAGCGAGGTGATCGTCGTGCGTCACGATCACGAGCGTGGCGTTTCGGCGCTGGCGCAATCCGAAAAGGAGATCGATGATCTGGCGGCCTGTGCGGCCGTCGAGATTTCCGGTCGGCTCATCGGCAAAGATGATGCGCGGCTCGCGCACCAAAGCGCGAGCAATCGCGACGCGCTGCTGTTCGCCGCCCGAAAGCTGCGCCGGGACATGATCGACGCGATCTTCCAAACCGACCTCGCGCAGAAGATCACGCGCCAGATCGAAAGCGCGCGCATCTCCCGCCAATTCCGCCGGCAACGCGACGTTTTCGAGCGCCGTCATCGTCGGGACCAAGTGAAACGATTGAAAAATGATGCCCATCGCGGCGCCGCGCAGCACAGCGAGTTCATCTTCCGACAGCGGCGTCAACGCGCGCCCGGCGATCACCACGTTGCCGCGGCTGGCGCGTTCGAGGCCCGCCATTACCATCAACAGTGATGTCTTGCCGGAGCCGGACGGTCCGACGATCGCCGCGAGTTGACCCGCGGGGACGTCGAGCGTTACGCCGCGCAAGATGTGCACGGGACCGGCTTTGCTCGATAACGTCAGATGCACATCGTCGAGTTGAATGATCGGTTCGCTCAAACTGTGATGCCTTGCTGCATTTAGATGACGGATTTTCTCATCGCGCGGGGCTTGTTTGTTGGGATTCGAGGCTTTACCTGAATTCAACGGTTTGCGTGATGTGTGGGGCCGAATAATGGACGTGCGCCACGGACTGAAAGCGGCTCCGGCACTGATTATGACATTTGCCCTCTCAATCGTTGCAGCCGCTGGCGCGACAGTTGCGGCGGCTGCCGGTACGCAGCCCGCCAATGCCTCATCGCCCCCGGTTACCATCGTTGCTTTCGGCGACAGCCTGACGGCCGGTTATGGGCTGAAAGCGAACGAGTCTTTTCCGGCGCAGCTTCAGATGGCGCTTCGAGACAAGGGCTACAAGGTCACCGTCGTCAATGCCGGCGTATCGGGCGACACGAGCGCCGACGGCCTGCGGCGGCTGGACTGGGCGCTGCAGCCGAAACCCGACGGCGTCATCCTCGAACTCGGCGCCAACGACGTGCTGCGGGGTATCGATCCCAAGGAGCCGCGCGCCAACCTCGACAAGATGCTCGCTACACTCAAATCGAAGGATATCGATGTTCTCCTCGCGGGCATGAAAGCGCCGAACAACTGGGGGCCGGATTACGTCAAGTCCTTCGATGCGATCTTTCCCGATCTCGCCGCGAAGTATCAGGTGCCGCTCTATCCGTTCTTTCTTGATGGCGTGGCACTCGATCCAGCCTATACGCAACCGGATGGCCAACATCCGACGGCGGGCGGCATCGCGGAAGTCGTCAAGCGTATCCTGCCCGATGCCGAGGCTCTCGTTCAGCGCATCGCCGGGCGGAAAACGGCAACGAAGTAAGCGCGGTGCGGCCTAGTTGCGCCGTGCGCTCCACGAGGGAGGATGTCCCGATGCCTCGACTGTTCACGGCCATCGAAATTCCCGGCGAAATTAGCGAGGAACTGCATCGCTTGCACCTGCCGCTGCCGGGCGCGCGCTGGATCAAGCCGGAGAACTATCACATCACGCTGCGGTTCGCGGGCGACATCGACAATTCAGAGGCGCGCGAATTCATCGCCAACCTGGCGCGCATCGAAACAGATGGCTTCGAGCTTCAGCTATCGGGTCTTGGCGTTTTCGGCGGCGACGATCCACACGCGATCTGGGCGGGCGTTGCGCCTCAGCCCCGTCTTGAAGAGTTGGCGCGTGCCCATGAAAAAGCCGCGCGCAATGCCGGCCTCGCACCAGAAACACGCGCCTTCCGTCCGCATGTGACGCTGGCGCGATTGAAGCATTCGAACGTGGAAGCGGTGGCGCGATTTCTGACGCGCTACGGCGGCTATCGTTCGGAACCGTTCTTTGTCGCGCGCACGTTGCTGATGTCGTCGCGCCCGAGTGTTGGCGGCGGTCCGTATGGCATCGAGGATCGTTTCCCGATGCGCGGCATGGAATTCCTGAACGAGGACGGCGAGGCGAACTGGTGATCCCGGGACGACGCGAGGCCATCGCGTCAGTCGATCGTCAGCACGACTTTGCCGGTTGCTTCGCGACGCTCCAACACGCCCAGCGCTTCGACGATGCGATCGAGCGGATACGTCGCGTGGATACGTGGTGCGAGACGCCCGGCCGCTACCCAATCGAGAAGCTGGCGCATGTTGGCGCGATGACCGGCGGGATCGCGGCGGACGGACTCGCCCCAGAAAACGCCGGCCATCTCTGCGCCTCTCAGCATCAGCAGATTGAGCGGAATTTTCGGAATTTCGCCTGCCGCAAATCCAACGACGAGAAACCGGCCCTGCCATGCGAGCGCCCGCACCAGCGGCTCCGACGCTTCGCCGCCAATACAATCATAGACGACGTCGGCACCGTTGCCGCCGGTATGGGCGCGGACATCCGCCTTGAGGTCGGTGCCGGGAAAGACGATGGCATCGTCGGCGCCGGCAGCTTTGGCGATGACACACTTTTCCGGAGACGACGCGACAGCGATGACGCGCGCTTGCATCAGCTTGGCGACTTCAATGGCGGCCTGCCCAGCGCCGCCCGCTGCGCCGGTGACGACAAGGGTTTCACCGGACCGCAGCCGGCCGCGATCGCGCAGGCCGTGCATCGCCGTGCCGTAGGTGACGGAGAGTCCGGCGGCGACCGGCAGCGGAACATCGTCGGGCACGGGGATCAGCGCATCGGTATCGACGGCGATTTTTTCGGACGCGCCGCCCCAGTTGACATACGCCATGACGCGCTGGCCCGGCGAAATGTCCGAACGGGTGTCCGCAACGGTTTCGACAAATCCGGCGATCTCGGCCCCCGGAGAAAAGGGGAGATCCGGCTTGAACTGATACTTGCCGCGCGTGATCAGCGTATCGGCGAAGTTCAAGCCGACGGCCTTCACCTGAACCAAAGCCTGGCTCGGGCCGAGTTTGGGCTCGGCGCGCTTTTCGATGACCAGACTCCGTGGACCGTCAAGGCTCTTGCAAAGAGCTGCCTTCATGTGTGACGTCCCTCCCGCTGTATTCCTCTGAACCCATGAGCGCGAGGCAATGTCAAGAAAAGCAACGACTTGGCCACCGCATCCGAAGGGCTATTTCGCCATCGGAGCCGAACGCATGTCAAAGTCGCTCAACCTTGGCAACCTCATGCGCTCGGCAAACGCCTTCGGCGCGAGCTTCACATTTACGGTCGGGGCCACCTACAAGGCTATCGAAGCACACGCGGATACCTCGAAAAGCCAGTTGCATTTACCGCATTACAATTGGGCGACGCTGGATGACATGGCGCTTCCGGGAGGATGCAAGCTGGTCGGCATCGAGCTTCTGGATACCGCTATCGATCTGCCGAGCTTTCGGCATCCGTTGCGCGCGGCCTATGTGCTGGGCCCCGAACTCGGCTCGCTGTCGGAGCCGCTCGTCGAACGCTGTGATTATGTGATCAAAATCCCCACACGCTTTTGCATCAATGTTGCGATGGCGGGTGCGATCGTGATGTATGACCGTATGAAATCTCTGGCACGTTTCGCCGATCGGCCGATCGGCGAAGGGGGACCCTAATGCACCGACCACGGCGCTGTCTCGCGGCCCTGGCCTTTGTTGTGTTGTTTCCGGCATCGCTCTGTGCCGGTTCAATGACCCGTGTCGATACGTTCGGCGATTGGACGCTGCTCAGTGATGCGGAATCCCCGCATCTTGTTTGTTTTATCACCAGCGAGCCTAAATCAAGCAGCCCGAAGAGTGCGCCCCGCGAAGCACCCCGGGCTTACATTTCGGCTTGGCCCAAGGACGGCATCCGGAGCGAAGTCAGCTTCCGAATGGGATTCAAGATCAAAAAGAGCGCGCAGGGCACGGCGTCTGTCGGTCCTGCCGGTTTCAAATTGTTCGGCGCTAACGATCGCGCCTTCGTGTCAGATTCGACCCAGGAGCTGAAACTGATCGAAGCCATGCGCCGCGGCAACACGATGACGATTGCGATTGCGTCCGGTGGTGGCGCGACGGTCACCGACACCTATTCGCTGGCGGGCGTGGCCGCTGCTTTGCAAAAGCTGCAGGACACCTGTTTCTGATCCAGGAAACTAAGCCCGCGTTTTCGAACGCAAGTGAATATAGATCGCGCCCTCGCCGCCGTGATGAATAGCGGCCGTGGTGTAACTGACGACGATGGCCCGGATCTCCGGCTCTTCGAGCCAGCGCGGTACGTTGCGCTTCAGGACGCCGCGTTCGCTTTCGTAATCGCCGTATGGGCTGTCGGACCTGCTGGTAGCTTTGCCCTTACCGGTGATGACCAGCACGTAGCGCAGGCCGCGATTTTGGCAACGAAGCAGAAATGATCGCAACGCGGCGTGCGCCTCGCCTTGGCGCATGCCGTGGAGATCGACGCGGGCTTCAATGTCGATGCGGCCGATGCGGATTTTGCGGACGCTATTGCGATCGAACGTCGAGAGATCCGGCGGCGCACGCCGCGCGGCTCCGTTGCCGCCAGCATTCGCCACTTCGTTCTTCGGCGCTTTGTGACTCGCTGGCTTTACCAGATCTGGGGTTTTCGACGGACGCTTTGGGGGCGGCGCTTCCGGTGCCTCGCGGCCTGCTAGATGAATGCGTGGCTTACCTCGTTTCAGCGGTTCGATGGTCGCCGCCGTGTGGTGCCAAAGCTCTTCGTCATTGGAAACGGGTTCCTTGCGGCTGCCTTTCCCGGTCGGCTTCTTCTTCACGGCACGCCGCTCGCGGTTGCGGCCGGACTGTCGATCGGCAACAGCACCAGGAAGCGCCCCGGCTGTTTGGTGATGCCTGCGAGACGGCCGGCCTTGTCGCCGGAACCGAAGTAGATATCGCCGCGCTCGGGTCCCTTGATCGCGGAGCCGACGTCCTGGGCAATCATCAATCGCCGGAAGGTGCCGCTTTTGGTGGCGTGAGTGACGGCGGGAGCATCAATGAAGATCGGTGTTCCGAGCGCATAGTATGACGTATCCACCGCCAGACTGCGGCCAGGCTGCAATGGGATGCCATTGGCGCCGATCGGTCCCTTAGCATTGTCTCCGGCCAACTCGTGGAAGAAGACATACGACTGGTTCTTCCACATGACGGGCTTGGCCCGCTCGCGGTTGGTCCGCAGCCAATGCTTCAACGATTTGAGAGACATTGCGTCAGCGCCGATTTCTCCGGCATCGATCAGCACGCGGCCGATCGATGTGTACGGATAGCCATTTTTGCCGTCATAGGCGACGCGCACCTTGTTGCCATCCGGCAGTTCGACGCGACCCGAACCCTGCACCTGCATGAAAAACACATCGACCGGATCCTTGAAATACATGAGTTCCAGGTTCTGGCCTTCGAGGCCGCCCTGATCGATCTCGGCCCGCGTCAGATACGGCTGAAGTCCGGTTGCTGTCTGGCGCATGTGGGTCGCGCCGGCAGATTTGGCGCCGCGTTCGCTCTCGGCGACGACGTTCACCAGATCCGGAGGACGGCGATAAATCGG
>DATLJG010000151.1:0-5233 GCA_035538995.1 Hyphomicrobium sp.
CGTCCCTTCAGTGCAGCGGAGAGTTTTTCGACGCTCAGGGCGGTCACAGAACGTCCCTCCGATGTTTGATAACGAGCCATAGGAAGAACGGGGCTCCGACGATTGCGGTCAGCACACCAAGTTTCAAATCCCGCCCCGGTGCGATGATCCTGACGCCGATGTCGGCTGCCAGGACAATGGCGGCTCCGGCGAGCGCGCTGGCCGGCAACAGGCGGCTCGGCTCCGAGCCGACGAACGGACGGAGCAAGTGCGGCACGATCAGTCCGACGAATCCGATTGTCCCGGCCACAGCTGTCGCGGCGCCGACGGAGGCCGCCGTTCCGAGAACAGCGAGCATCTGCGTTCGATCCAGGCGTATTCCGAGACTCGACGCAACTTGCGGCCCGAGGGTCAGAGCACTGAGGGCGCGGCCCAGAACCGACAGCATTGCCCAACCCACGATCATGAAGGGCGCCGAGAGCCACACATGCTGCATCGAGCGGTCGGTCAGCGAGCCCATCATCCAGAACATCATTTCCATCGCCGCGAATGGATTGGGCGAAAGATTGAGCGCCAGTGACGTCAGCGCGCCGGCGATACTCGTGATGGCGATGCCGGCAAGAATGAGCGTCAATGTTCCGGCGTTCGTTCCGGCGAGCATCTGCAAGAGCAGGACGGCGGTGACAGCACCGGAGATGGCCAGGAGCGGTAACGCCAGCGGAAACATCGCAGATAGGCCGGTATAGATCGCGAGGACTGCGCCGAGAGACGCCGCGCCGCTCACTCCGAGGATGGCCGGGTCGGCGAGTGGGTTACGGAGGTAGCCCTGCATGACGGCCCCGGAGAGTCCGAGTGTCGCGCCGATCATGAAGCCGAGAATGGCGCGCGGCAGCCTGATCTCGCACATCACGAGCGTCGCGGCAGGATTTGATTTTGAGAATAGTCCGGTGAGAGCGGTCGGTAAGTCGAGGTTCGCAGGCCCGACAAGCAACGAGGCTATGAAAAGCAATGCTGCGATGACGCTCAGCAGAGCGAGGAGGAGGCGGTAGTTCATGGTTGCTTCTGTCTGCCGAGTTTATGTGATGCGGTTTGAAGCAAGCGAACGGCCTCGATCGTGAAAGGACCGCCGCAGACCAGGTATTTATCAGGCACGGACGTCAGGCTGTGTCCACGGAGCGTGTCTCTCAACGCCGGATGAGAGAAGGTGTCGTACGCGAGAGCCGGAGATGAACTCGGGCGAATGCCGCCAATGATCAGGTCAGGGGCTTCCATAACGAGGACTTCCAGAGGCAATCGCGTGGTACCGTGCAGGCCGAGGCGTGTGCCGAGATTATCAAGGCCGGCGCGCTCGACGACGTCGGCTGCAAGCGTGCCTTCGCCCGAGGTATAGCTGTTGGCGTAATGCAGGGCCGCCAGAGGACGCTTCTGAAGCGTGGCCGGAACGGCGGCCAACGCGCGGTCGAATTCGGCGATGAGGTCGTTGGCACGTTTCTCTCGCCCGAGGAGTTCGCCCATGCGCTTCATATTGGTCCTGATGTCCGGCAGCGAATTCGGCGGAGCGAATTGTTCGACGCGGAAGCCGAGACGCCTCAACATGGCGATGCTTGCGCGGCTCGTGAATGTGCCGGCGACGATCAGATCCGGCGACATCGTGAAGATTTCTTCCGCCAAGCCATGGTTTGCCGGGAAATTTTTGGCGTCGTCAGAGAGCACGGAAGCCTCGGGGTCGCGAGATAGGTATGAAACCGAGTAGAGCTGTCCCGTTGCGGCGATCAACATCGCAAGCTGGTCCGTGCAGAGGTTCATCGAAACAACGCGACGGGGCGGCTCGTTAGCCCGCGCGGGCGTCATCGCAAGCAGCGCGGCAGTCAGCCAACTGGCGATTCCTGCGACGGCCGCAGCATAGGGCCTCATCGATGCGGTTCCTTCGTTTCTCGGATGACGGCGCTTGTAATGCAAAAGCGAAAAAGAAGACAAGCATCGACGGCGGTGAACCCGACGGAGGCGTTGCCAAGTCTTCCCAATAGTCGGCTTATGACGTTATTGGGACTGCTTTTCCGAGACGGCCTTACTCGACAGCGATGCGGCGGTTTCGCCGTCATGCTCGGGCTCATGACTGAAGCTCGACGTCCAATTGGCGAGCCGGTCGAGATAAAGATAGACAACGGGCGTCGTGAAGAGCGTCAGCATCTGGCTGACGGCGAGGCCGCCGACCATCGCATAACCGAGCGGCTGGCGGATTTCGGCGCCGGTTCCTGTGCCGAGCATGAGCGGAACACCGCCTAGAAGCGCTGCCAGCGTCGTCATCATGATGGGCCGAAACCGCAACAATGAGGCTTTGCGGATCGATTCCTCCGGCGACAGATGCTCATTGCGTTCGGCGTGAATTGCGAAGTCGACGAGCATAATGCCGTTCTTCTTCACAATGCCGATCAGCAAGATGACCCCGATCATTGCGACCAGACTGAAGTCGTACCCAAACAACATCAGCATCGCGAGCGCTCCGGCGCCGGCTGATGGCAACGTCGACAGGATCGTCAGCGGGTGAATGTAGCTTTCGTAGAGAATGCCGAGGATGAGATAGACGACGAACAAAGCTGCCGCGATCAACAGCGGCACCGTCGTCAGTGATTGCTGGAAGGCTTGCGCATTGCCCTGGAAGGATGTCTGCAACGAAGCGGGCAGGCGAAGCTCGCGTTCCGCGGCTTCAATCGCGCTTGTTGCCGTTCCAAGCGAAACTCCGGGTGCAAGATTGAAGCTGATCGTGACGGCGGGGAACTGACCCTTATGGCTGATTGAAAGCGGTTGCGTTTCACGTGTCGTCCAGCTGGCGAACGTGGCGAGGGGAACCAATCCGCCCGTGGTTGGAGAACGAATGTAAATTTTATCGAGGCTTTCCGGATCGCTTTGGATCTCCGGGCTCGCCTCCATGATGACGTGATAGCTATTCTGCTGCGTAAAGTATTGGGCGATCTGGCGTTGTCCAAATGCGTCGTAAAGCGTGTCGTCGATGGCCTGGGGCGTCAATCCGTAACGTGATGCCTGATCGCGATTGATATCGACGGTGAGTGTCGTTCCGGCCGCCTGCTGATCGGTGGCGACATCGCGAAGCTCGGGAAGTGTTTTCAGCTTGTCGAGGAGTTTCGGCGCCCAGGTATTCAGTTCGCGAGAGTCGGCGCTTTCGAGCGTGTATTGAAATTGCGTCCGCGTCGAGTGACTGCCGACCCGCACATCCTGCGCGGCCTGCATGAACAAACGAGCGCCTTCGACTTTGTCCAGCTTCGGCTGCAGGCGGCGGATAACCTCAAATGCGGATGCGTCTCGTTCCGAACTCGGTTTGAGCGTGATGTACATTCGCCCGTTGTTGAGTGCCGCGGTTGAGCGGCTGGCGCCGATGGCCATTGCGATCGTTGCGACGGCGGGGTCGGAGGCCACAATGGCTCCGAGTTCCTCTTGCTTCTTCATCATGGCGGTAAAGGAAATATCTTGTGCAGCTTCAGAAATACCGGTGATGAGGCCGGTATCTTGTTGCGGAAAGAATCCTTTGGGAATGGTGATGAACAATATGGCGGTCGCCGCGACGGTCGCGAAAAAGACCATCAGCGTCGCGAACTGATGGCGGATCACAAAATCCAAACCACGCGCATATTGGTTGAGGAGCGCATCAAACATTCGTTCGCTCCAGAGATAGAGCTTGCCGTGCTTGATGCTCTGCTTACTCTTCAGAAATCGCGACGCCATCATTGGGGTCAGCGTCAGCGCGACGAACGCGGAGACGGCGATCGTCATCGTTACCGTGACGGCGAATTCCCGGAACAACCTGCCGATGATGCCGCTCATCAGAAGCAACGGGATGAACACGGCGATCAGTGAGATGCTGATCGAAACGACCGTAAAGCCAATTTCTCGGGCACCCTTCAGGGCCGCGTCATAAGGCTTTTCGCCGTTTTCGACATGCCGCACGATGTTTTCGAGAACGACGATCGCGTCATCGACAACAAATCCGACGGAGATCGTCAGCGCCATCAGCGATAGATTGTCGAGACTGTATCCCATGACATACATCAGGGCACAGGCACCGAAGAGGGCAAGCGGGACTGTGATGCTCGGGATGACCGTCGCCCAGAGGCTGCGTAGAAAAACGAAAATGACGGCGATAACGAGTGCGACCGAAATCAGAAGCGTCGTTTCGACCTCCTCGATCGAGGCGCGGATCGTTCGGGTGCGATCGCTCAAGACCTCGACTTTGAGGGTATTCGGCATCGCTGCCCGAAGGCGTGGCAACTCGGCCTGAATGCGATCGACGGTGTCGATGACGTTGGCGCCGGGCTGCTTGAAGACGACGAGGAAGACGCCGCGCTTGCCATTGGCCCACGCCGCCTTTTTGGTATCCTCGGGGCCCGCAACAGCTTCGCCGACGTCACGCACCCGGATCGGCGATCCGTTCCGATATGCAAGGATGACGTCGTTCCAGTCGTGTGCTTCCGTCAACTGGTCGTTGGCGTAAATGGTATAGCCGCGAGTGAGGCTATCGATCGAGCCCTTCGGGCTGTTGACTGTGGTGATCGATAACGGCGTGCGAACGTCTTCCAGCGTGAGATTGCGGGCATAGAGCTTTGCCGGGTCGAGCTGGATGCGGATCGCCGGTTTCTGCTCGCCGCCGATCGTGACTTGTCCGACGCCGGAGATTTGGCTGATCTGCTGCGCAAGTTTGGTATCGGCGTTGTCGTCAACCTCCGTCAACGGCATCGCGTCCGAGGTCGCCGACAAGATCATGATCGGACTATCGGCGGGGTTGACCTTGCGGTAGGTCGGCGGTTGCGGAAGATTTTTCGGTAGCTGGCCGCCGGCCGCGTTGATCGCGGCCTGAATATCGTTGGCGGCACCGTCGATATCGCGATTGAGATCAAACTGCACAACGACGGTCGTGACGCCGAGTCCGCTGGACGATGTCGTTTCCGTTACGCCGGGTATCTGCGCGAATTCGCGTTCCAACGGCTGGGCGACGTTGGACGCCATCGTTTCCGGGCTTGCTCCGGGTAAGGTTGCCGACACCTGAATTGTCGGAAAATCGATCTGCGGAAGCGGAGCAACCGGCAGATTCATGAACGATACGACGCCGACGAAGAGAATGCCGACCATGATGAGCGATGTGGCGATCGGGAAACGGATGAACGGACCTGAGACGCCGCCGCTTTCCATTTACTCGACCTCCGCCGGCCGCGATTTTGTATCTCGACCTGAAACCGTGGTG
>DATLJG010000152.1:0-5820 GCA_035538995.1 Hyphomicrobium sp.
GGATCGAGAACGATGACCGGCCGGAAAGCCTTGGCTGCGCGTGTCGCCGGATTTTCAGCCAGGCGCGGCACAGGCGGTTGAAGGGGGCCGACACCCAATCCTGACGAAGCTGCGAATTCGTTCGTGCCCGCGCTCAGCATAGCCGTTACCGGGCGAATGATGACCGCGAGGCGAAAATGGCCGTTCTTGTCTCGCTCGATCTCCGAATTCTCGACGACGACCGGCTGCGTCACGCCGATGACGATCCGGATTTTACCCGGGGCGGAGAGGCCCGAGCGGACGGCTTTTACCAAGCCAACGGGCGCTTTTTCGTCGATGTGCGGGATCTGCAGATTGATATCGGGCAGTTCGACGACGACGCGATTGGGATGGGATATCGCGAAGACCCGGTAGTCGGCCTTTCGCTCCAGCCCGACGACGAACCGCGTGCGCAGAACTTTATGCTTGGCGGACGGTCCAGCAGCATCAGGATTGGCGATCGCAATTTCGGGTTCGCCGGGCTCGTTTGATGCGTCGGGCGAACCCTCGGCGGCGGCATGGCATACGAGCGCGCCGAATACGGCCGCCGCAGCGACGCAGCGCAAGGCTCGTTTTGCCAAACTTCGCATTCGAACTTCCCCCGTGGCACGCCGCATCCAGCCCGGCACCACAACTCAATTGTGTGCCCACGGAAGATGGCGTTTTGGCGGTCAGAGCGGTACGGCCGTGAGGTTATGGGATGGCAGTTAATCTCTCGTTAAGCGAGATTTACGGTGCTCGCCGACGCGGTTCATCCGGCTTTGCCTGCCATGCGGCTGCGGCGGCTTCGTCGGCGTCGTGCGCTTCGACCCAGCGAGCCTCGCCGCTGGTCAGCACCTCCTTTTTCCAGAAGGGGGCGCGCGTCTTCAAGTAATCCATCAGGAACTCCGCAGCGGCGAAGGCGTCCTGGCGGTGGGTGGCGCACGCAATCACCAAGACGATGTTGTCGCCGGGCTTCAACGTGCCGACACGATGGATGACGAGCGACGCCGAAAGCCTGAAGCGCTGGCGGGCTTCGGCCTCGATCCGTTCGAGCTCGGCCTCGGTCATGCCGGGATAGTGTTCGAGGGTCATCGATTCCAACGTCGCGCCGCCGGCATGGTCGCGGACCTTGCCGACGAAGATCGCGACGCCGCCGATCCCCGTATCCTGCGCGGAGACGCGCGCCATTTCCGCCGTGACATCGAAATCGTCCGGGCCGACACGGACCGTCATCGCTTAGCCTCCTGTCACCGGAGGAAAGAATGCGATCTCGCGGGCGTTGGCGATCGACGTACCTGGCTTGGCATGCGCGTGGTCGAGAGCCACGCGAATGGCTTCCGGCTTCGCAAACGCCATGTCGAACGGATGTCCGCGCGCGCTCTGCCAGCGCAACAGATCGCCGACGGTCGCGATATCCGGCGGCAGTGCGATGCGTTCCTCGCTGCGGCCGGTTTTCTCGCGCAGCCAGGCAAAGTAGCGGAGCGTGATTTCAGCGGTATGTGTGTCGGCGGCCATCGGTTGCTTTCAGCGGCTCATGGCGTGACGGATGCCAGCCTTCAGGTAATCGTATCCGGTGACGAGCGTCAGCAGCGCTGCAATCCAGAGCAAGGTGATGCCGACGTTGTACGTGCCGGATACGATATGTTCGGCGGCGGGGCCAATCAGCAGAATGGCGAGCGCGACGAACTGAACAGCTGTCTTCCATTTCGCCAACTGCGTGACGTGGACTTTGACGTTAAGCTCGGCGAGGAACTCACGCAGGCCCGAGACCAGAATTTCGCGCGATAGAATGATGATCGCCGCCCAGATCGACCAGCCTCCGATCGTGTCGATGTAGACCAGCATCAGCAAGGTCGCGCCGACCAGGAGCTTATCCGCGATCGGATCGAGCATGCGCCCGAGATTGGACTGCTGCTCCCAGATGCGGGCCAAATATCCATCCAGCCAGTCCGTGACGCAGGCCGCGACAAAGATCGCGAACGCCAGCCATCGCGACGTTTCGCCTGTTCCGAAGAACAGTACGGCGGCGAGGACAGGCACTGCCGCGATCCGGCCGTAAGTCAGGATGTTGGGCAGGCTCATCGAAAGCGAGCGGTGCGCGACGTGATCCATGATTTTGGGTAGCCGCAGGTGCAAGGCCGCGTCAATGGGGAAGACCCAAAGTGCAGCAAAGTCGCAGCTATGATGCTTCGGAAATGGCCGGATGGGAGGCAAAGTTTTCGACGCCGCCGATATGGGTGCGCCGCAAGGCTTCGTAAATCGCCACCCTGAGATCCGACTGAACTTTGAGACTGTGGGCAATATCGGGCAGGAGAACCCGCAGCGAGAAATCGGTTGTCGTGGGGGTATAGCCTTCAAACACGGCAATGGGCGCCGGTTCGCGCATGACGCTCGGGTGACGGTTGGCGCATTCCGTCAGCACCGCCAGAACGCGGCGCGGATCGGTGTCGGGACCGGAACTGAACTTCATCACGACGCGGCCGAGGGCATTGCGGTGGGTCCAGTTGAGGACCCGGCCGGTAATCAGTTCCGAATTCGGCACGATGAGGCTGGCGCGGTCGAACGTCTCGATTTCCGTCGAGCGCACAGATATGCGTTTGACCGTCCCCTCTTCACCGCCCACCACGACCGTATCGCCGACCTTGATGGGGCGTTCGATCAACAGGATGAGGCCGGAGACGAAGTTGTTGACGATCGATTGCAGGCCGAAACCGATACCGACAGAGAGAGCACCGGCGACGATGGCAAGACTGGTGATATCGAAGCCCGCATAGGAGATTGCGGCGATGGCGCCGAGACCGGTTCCTGCGTAGCCGACAGCTGTGTCGATGGAATTGGCGATGCCAGGGTCCATGCGCGGCGCAATCAGGACATTGGTACGTAGACGCCGCTGGACCAGGCGCGTGACAAAGAGAACGGCAACGAAAATCGCCATGCCGATGAGAATGCGGACAAGCGAGATACGGATCTGTCCGATCTGGAATCCGAAAAAGAGCTGTTTCAGCCAGTCCCTGATATCGGGGCCTGAAAATCCCCATTGCAGCATCAGCACCGGAACAGTCGCGAGCAGAACGCCGAGCGTGAGGACGCTTTCGGTTAGCCAGCCAAGTTGCTTGCGCCGCGATTCATCGAAGCCCATCCGCTCTTCGAGAAGAACGCTGATGTGGCCGCGCGACGTCGTGTTGCCGCGTGTGAACGACCGGATCGCAAGGTACAGCAGCGTCGCAATCAGGCCAACGACACCCGTCATGACGAGTTGCTGGGCGAGAAAGCGTCCGAGCGCGACATAGCCGACGAGACAGCAGCCGATAATGGCGAACGCGGCAAGCCACAGCGGTATCTTGAGCCAGAGCGGCCGGTGCCGGCTGACCGGTTTCAATCCGAGGCCTTCGCTTGATTGGAACGGCGTCAGCAACAATCCGATCAGAACGAACGCGAATGCGAGGCTCGTCGCCAGCGATTGAACGACACTGAGCGTCAGCGGGAAATAGAAGATCTGCGCGAATTCGGAGAGGAACAGATCAACCGAATAAATGAATGCGAGAGTCTTCAGCAGGAACGCAATACGGCCGGCGCTGTGGCTCGAGAGCAGGACGAGACGTCGTTCCGGCTGGTTCGGAGCAAATACGGCCGATACCAGCGCCGATACGGCGATGAAGATCAGAAGACTTTGAAAGAGCGCCTTGCCGACGGGCGCGGATGCCGGATCATAAAGAAGTTCGAGATAATTCAGCCCGCCGAACAGGAGGATCGTCGCGGCAATTCCCGGGATGGCGCGAAACGGCGCAATCCATGATGCGGAAGCGGCGCGTTCGAAGAACGTCGGCGGTGTCGAGGTCTCGTTGGGGCGATAGCGCGTAATGGTAACGACGACGAGCTTGAGAAACAGATAGAGCCCGATCGAAAACGCCAGCAACAGCGCGACTTTTGTCTTCTGTTTGTTGACAGAGGAAATCCAGTCGTTGGCATTGTACTTCAACCGCCACTCGACGTTCGGCGCAACGCGCACGAGGTCGGACCAGAATTCGGGGAATAGCGGACTGGTAATGCGCTCCGTCAGGTTTTTAACGAACAGCGACAGTCTCAGATTTGTGATCTTGTCGATGGCCTGACGGGCGCGCCACCACGTGACGCGAAGCGTTTTCGTGGCTTCCTGAAGTTCGCCGGATTGCGCGGCAAGGCGCGCGCGTTCGGCAACGACCGTTTCTGATTCAGCTGGAGCGTCCTTGGCCGGCGGAGGGCCAAGTTTGCTGAGTTGGCGCTCGATTTCATCTCGGCGCGGGCGAACGACATCGGCGGTCTTCGTTGCTTTGGCGATGACGCCGTCGATCTGATCGCGAAGACCCGAAAGATTGCTGTCGCTGGCGCTCATCTTGGCAAGCGCTTTCTCAGCACTGTCCATCGAGTCGACCATCTCTTTGATGGCTTCGTTGACTTCCGGCGTCAAAACCGGAGCGGGCTTCTCGACCCGGGGCGCTGGCTGCGCCGGTGCAGGCGGTGCGGGCTCTCCGGTGGCCGGAGGTGCGGCTTGCTGCGCTGGAACGGGCTGTGCCGGAGCGGCTGTGGGCTCAGCCGTTTGACCGGTCGCCGCGGGCGCAGGGGTTGCGGGCTGGGGGGCCGGCGGTGCGGCTGTGGGTGACGGTTGGGCAGCGGCAGGCGCTGGGGCTTGCGCGGGGGCCGATTGCGGCGCGGTTGCAACCGGTTGCTGGGTTGCGGCGGGCTGTGCGGGCGCGGCCGTGACGCCTTGCGGGGAAGCAGCCGCTGGGTGTGCCGGTTCTGTCGTCGCGGGCCATGCGGGCTGCGCCGCTTCGGAGGCAGGGGCTTGTTGCGCCGGTGTCGCGTTATGCTGCTGAGACGCCGCCGGTGCGCTCGGCGCCTGTTGGGCTGACTTGGCCTCCGCTGGAGCGATCGCAAAAGCGAACGTGGCGGCGAGTGCTAGAACGTGTCTCAGCATCGGCGGAACCGGTGTCCTTGGCAGATTTAATTGGAACGTAGCGCATCGCCCTTAAGTACCGCAAAAATAGGGCAACAGGGACGCTGAAGGCCAGCCTCTTATCCCCGCATAGGGTCGCACTAGGTCGATCGCTCGTGGAAAAAATCGTAGATTTTCCGCGCCATATCCGCTGAAATCCCATCGACCGCTTTCAAATCCTCGACACCTGCGCGCGAGACGGCCTTGGCCGAGCCGAAATGCTTGAGCAGCGCCCGCTTGCGCGTTGGGCCTATACCTTCGATTTCATCGAGCGGATTGACGCCGATTGCCTTGGATCGCTTGGCGCGATGTGTGCCGATCGCGAAACGATGGGCTTCATCACGCAATCTCTGGATGAAATAGAGAACGGGATCCTTGCTCTCCAGCATGATCGGGCCGTCGCGGCCGGGAATGTGAAAGTGCTCGCGACCGGCATCACGATCCGGCCCTTTGGCGACGCCGATCAATTGAATGTCGTGCAGTCCGAATCCCGCCAGCACTTCGCGCGCAACGGAGAGTTGCCCGAGGCCGCCGTCGATCAGCACCATGTCGGGGCGGTCGGGAAAGGGACGTTCATCCGCCGCGATGTCGGGCAATGCCGTTTCCTCGCCGATTGCGGCGGTGATTTCGGCGACCTCCGTTTCGATCTCATTGAGGACTTCGGCATCGGCGATGCGTTTGAAGCGTCGCGTCAGGACTTCGCGCATCATGGCGTAATCGTCGCCGGGCGTGATGTCCGGCGACTTGATGTTGAACTTGCGATACTGGCCTTTGACGAAGCCTTCCGGCCCCGCGACGATCATGGCGCCGACGGCGTTCGTGCCCGCGATATGGCTGTTGTCGAAGAC
>DATLJG010000153.1:0-5313 GCA_035538995.1 Hyphomicrobium sp.
CCCGGCGACGTCATTGCGCGCATCTCCGGAGAAGCGCGCGCGATCCTGACGGCCGAGCGCGTTGCGCTCAATTTTCTTGGCCGCCTGTCCGGCATCGCCACGTTGACGCGACGCTACGCCGACGCCGTGCGCGGCACGAACGCAAAAATCGTCGACACGCGCAAAACGACTCCCGGCTTGCGGGCGTTCGAGAAATACGCCGTCCGTTGCGGCGGCGGCTACAATCACCGCGTCGGACTATTCGATGCCGTGCTGATCAAGGACAACCACATCGTCGCGGCCGGTGGGATAGCGCAAGCAATCCGCGCCGCGAAATCAGCCGTGGGTCACATGACCAAGATCGAAGTCGAAGTCGATACGTTGGCCCAACTCGAAATCGTCTTGCGGGAAAAGATCGACTGCGTACTGCTCGACAACATGGAGCCCGCCGAGCTTTCCAAGGCCGTGAGACTGGTTGCGGGACGCTGCCTGACCGAAGCATCAGGCGGCGTAAACCTCGATACGGTGGGAGAAATCGCGGAAACCGGCGTCGATCTGATTTCCGTTGGCGCCCTCACCCATTCCGCACCCGTCCTAGATCTCGGATTGGACTTCGTTGCCTCTCCAAACCAAGCCGCTATCGAAGCGTGAATTCGCCATAGTCGAGGGGCATTTGGCTGGTATGCTGAGCGCGTGGCGCTCTTCTGATGAGCCCGCAACAAGCGAGGGTGAAATGACGATGCAGTGGATCGTAGCATGGGGCTTGGTCGCCGTCGCGGCTTCGGCGCTCGCGGCGGTCCTCGCGGGCTTCAAGAATCGCGACTATTCCTATTGGATGGCTTGGTGCTTCGTCGTGCCGCCGCTCGTGCTTTGGCTCCTGATGCTGCCGAAAAACAAAGGCGAGCGCCCGCGTCAGCCGCGCCTCGACGATATCGACCGCCGCGAAAACGGGCCGCTGTAGCAAAGCTAAGTAGTAGCTGGATGCCGATGGACTCCGGCGGAAGCCGGAATTGATCCGGGTTTCGCAGATCGGCACTGCGAAAATTACGAGCCTTTGGCTTTTTCCCGCCGCCTGATCGTGGCCTGCGCTGCCGCCAGGCGCGCGATCGGCACGCGGAACGGCGAACACGAAACATAATCGAGATCGATATTCTCGAAAAAGCCGATCGACTTCGGATCGCCCCCGTGCTCACCGCAAATGCCGGTCTTGAGTCCGGGCTTGGCTGCACGCCCGCGCTCGACGCCGATTTTAACAAGCTCGCCGACGCCGCGTTGGTCTATCGTCACGAACGGGTCCGTCGAAATCACCTCGTGCTCGAGATAGTTCGACAGGATCGGCGCTGCATCGTCGCGCGAAAGCCCCAGCGCCGTTTGCGTCAGATCGTTCGTGCCGAACGAAAAGAAGTCAGCGCCGTCCGGTCCGCCCGCGATATCGGCGGCGCGCAATGTGGCGCGCGGCAGCTCGATCATCGTTCCGACGTCATAGGGAATGGTGACGCCCATTTCCTGCTGAACCGTCTCGGCCGTCTCCGTCACGACTTTCCGCAACACATCGAACTCGCGCCGGTAGGCGACGAACGCGATCATGATTTCCGGGCGAACCGCCTCGCCTGTCTTCTTTTGCGCGTTGATCGCCGCTTCGAAAATGGCGCGCACCTGCATGCGCGTAATTTCCGGGTATTTGATCCCGAGACGGCAGCCGCGGAATCCGAGCATCGGATTGAATTCTTCAAGTTCCGCCACGCGGTTCTTGAGTCGCATCAGGTCCATCCCGAGCACCGCTGCCACCTGCGCCGCCTCGCGATCTTCATGCGGGAGAAACTCATGCAGCGGCGGATCGAGCAACCGGATCGTCACCGGCAGCCCCGCCATGATTTCAAACAGCTCTTCGAAATCGGCACGCTGCACCGGGAGCAGCTTATCCAACGCCTGCTGACGGCCCTCCTCGTCTTCGGCACAAATCATTTCGCGCACGGCGAGAATGCGCCGCTCATCGAAAAACATATGCTCGGTACGGCAAAGCCCGATGCCCTCGGCGCCAAACAAGCGCGCCTGGCGCGCATCGCGCGGCGTGTCGGCGTTGGTGCGGACGTTCATGCGCCGGGCGCGATCCGCCCATTCCATGACCGTCGCGAAAGTTCCTGAAAGCTGAGGCGGCAACATCTTCGCCTTGCCCGCATAAACGCGCCCCGTGCTGCCATCGATCGAGATAATGTCGCCCGATCTGAAAATACGGCTGCCCGCCCGCATCGTACCGGCGTTCGTATCGATCCGCAGCGTTCCGGCGCCGGACACACACGGCCGGCCCATGCCGCGCGCCACGACGGCCGCGTGGCTCGTCATGCCGCCGCGCGCCGTCAGAATACCGACAGCCGCGTGCATGCCGTGAACGTCTTCCGGACTCGTCTCCGAACGCACCAGGATGACATCTTTGCCCTTGGCCTTGAGCGCTTCCGCCATTTCGGAATGAAAAACGATTTCACCCGACGCCGCTCCGGGAGACGCAGGCAAACCCCGGGCGATCAGATCGTGATCGGCGCCCGGATCAATCGCCGGATGCAAGAGCTGATCGAGCTGCGCCGGTTCGATACGAAGAATGGCCTCATCCTGGCTGATGAGCCCTTCCGCCGCCAGTTCGACCGCGATTTTGAGCGCCGCTTCCGTCGTGCGCTTTCCGGCGCGCGTCTGCAAAATCCACAGCTTGCCGAGCTGCACCGTGAATTCGACGTCCTGCATATCGCGATAATGGCGTTCGAGCCGATCGAAGATTCGTCTGAGTTCCGCGAACGCTTCCGGCATCGCCACTTCGAGAGACGTCTCCGCCGCCTCGCGTGCGCTTTTCTTCGTCAGCGGCTGCGGTGTGCGGATACCGGCCACGACGTCCTCACCCTGCGCATTCGGAAGGTATTCGCCGAAAATTTCCTTCTCGCCCGTCGAAGGATTGCGTGTGAAGGCGACGCCCGTCGCGGAATTGTCTCCGAGATTGCCGAAGACCATCGCCTGCACGGTGACGGCAGTGCCCCAGTCGTCGGGAATGTCGTGCAGCCGCCGATAGGTTTCGGCGCGCGGATTGTGCCAGGAGTCGAATACGGCAGCGATGGCGCCCCAGAGCTGTTCGCTCGTATCCTGCGGAAAGGGCGCGCCGTGCTCGCGCTCGATGGCGCTCTTGTACTCGGCGATGATCTCGCGCCACGCCTCTTCATCGAGATCGGTATCGGAGGCAAATCCGTTCAGGTTCTTGAAGTTTTCGAGAATGTCCTCGAACGCCCCATGATCGACGCCGAGCACGACGTCGCCATACATCTGGATGAAGCGGCGATAGCTGTCGAAAGCGAAACGCGAGTCGCCCGTCAGCGCCGCCAGTCCTTCGACCGTCTTGTCGTTGAGGCCGAGATTGAGGATCGTATCCATCATGCCCGGCATGGACGCCCGCGAACCCGAGCGTACGGACACGAGCAACGGCCGTTTCTCATCGCCGAAACGTGCGTCGACGGAGTTTCCGATCGCATCGAGCGCCCGAAGGACATCATCCTTCAGCGCCTCGGGAAGCGTGTTGCCCGCTGCAAAAAAAGCCTCGCAGACCTCCGTCGTAATCGTGAAACCCGGCGGAACGGGCAAGCCGAGGACTGCCATCTCGGCGAGATTCGCGCCCTTGCCGCCGAGCAGCTCCGCCATGTCGGCGCCGCCGTCGGCCTTGCCGGGAGCAAAGGCGTAGACCCATTTCTTTTTGCCGTCAGTGTCCGGCTGTGCCATCAGACCTCCGGTGCGGTCTTCATGCTGCCATGATCCGCGTCAGGAGACGTGCCATAGCAAATGGAGACCGGCATTCCTAGCGACAGCCCGTCGCCGCTTCGCTCGCAATTAACGGAAAGTCTATCACGATGGCCGCGCTTGAAACCGTTCTCGATACTCTTGGTCAATCAAAGGCTGCGGGGCTCGATCGCCTGTTCGAGCTTTTGCGCATCGATAGCATCTCGACCGACCCGGCCTACAAGGCGAGCTGCGGCAAGGCTGCCGAGTGGTGCGCGGCGACACTGAAGGATATCGGCTTCGCGGAGGCTAAGGTTGTGCCAACAAGCGGCCACCCGATGGTCGTTGCGCATGATCGCACGAAACGCGAGCCGGGCATGCCGCATGTGCTCTTTTACGGGCATTACGATGTACAGCCGCCCGACCCGCTCGATCTCTGGGAAACGCCGCCGTTCGAGCCGCGCATCGCCAACGATCCGGCCAATGGCGATGTTATCGTCGCCCGTGGCGCCGAGGACAACAAAGGTCAGTTGATGACCTTTTTCGAGGCGGCCCGCGCCTGGATGAACGTCGCCGGGCAACTGCCGATTGCGGTGTCGGTCTTGATTGAAGGCGAGGAAGAATGCGGATCGCCGTCGCTTCCCGGATTTCTTGCCAAGCACGGCGACGAACTGAAGGCCGATCTCGTGCTCGTCTGCGACACCGGACAGTGGGACAAGGACACTCCCGCGATCACGACCATGCTGCGCGGCCTCGTCGGCGACGAGTTGGTCATCACCGCGCCCAATCGCGATCTTCATTCCGGCATCTACGGCGGACCGGTCGCCAATCCCATCCGCGCCCTCGCCAAGGTCATGGCGGCGCTTCATGACGAGACCGGCCGCATCGCCGTGCCGGGTTTTTACGACGGCGTCGAGGATCCGGCACCCGAGCAATTGGCTCAATGGAAATCGCTCGGGCTTCGGGCCGATGCGTTTCTTGCCGCTGTTGGCCTGAAGACTCCGGCCGGGGAGCAGGGCCGCTCCGTCATCGAGCAACTCTGGTCGCGACCGACGCTCGAATTCAACGGCATGACCGGCGGCTATCAGGGCGTCGGCTCCAAAACGGTCATTCCAGCCAAGGCATCGGTCAAAATCACCTGCCGCCTCGTGCCGGGACAAGACCCCGACAAGGTGATGGGCGCGCTTCATGACTATGTCGAAAAAATCCTACCTGCCGACTGCAAAGCGACATGGCTCGGCCACCACGGTTCCGGCGCCGTCGCCTTCGACACCACCGACCCGTCGATGCGCGCCGCCGCCAAAGCGCTCGAAGAGGAATGGGGCAAGCCCGCCGTGTTGATGGGCAGCGGCGCATCGATACCGATCGTCACCTCATTCCGCGACGCGCTCGGTATGGACAGCCTGCTGATCGGCTTCGGCCTCGACGACGATCGCATCCACTCTCCGAACGAAAAATACAACATACGGAGCTTTGAAAAGGGTGCGAGAAGCTGGGCCCGTATTCTCGCGGCTCTGGCTCCCGCCGGCGGATAGCGTCTAGGTTCCGTATCGCAAGTCTTCATCGCAGCTACTCATCGAGACG
>DATLJG010000154.1:0-3869 GCA_035538995.1 Hyphomicrobium sp.
TCGCGGACGATGATGAGCGGCGCGACGCGCCATCCCTGCTTGCCCAAGGGCGGCAGGATCGCATCCAGGAACGGCGCGGCGTTCTCTTCGATTGCAAACGACGAGAGCCCATCGCCGATGACAAAGACGACGTCAAAGCCATCCGCGGGTGGCGTCATGGCGCTCGCTGCCTTGCGCGATTCCTCATCGAGGCGCCGGCCCATGTCGGGCCTCTGAAGATACATCGGCCGATTGGCGGCGGCACTGTGCAGCAGACGGGGTTCGTGGCCGCGGGTCTTGAGAGCGGCTTCGAGCTTGGCGGTATCGAGATCATGATGGACGGCGTTACGAGCTCGAGCGTGGGCCAGCTGAAATTCGAGATGCGGCTTGGTCGGAAGGCTTGTACCAGCGCGTCCGAGGGCGATGCGTGCCGGCGTGTACTGGCGGAGCTTGTCCCACGGGTTTGGAACGACGACGGGTTTGTTCTCGTCCGACATGGCGGTGCCCAGCCTCAATGTAGATGCGCGAGTGCACGTTGAAATGGCTTCGGCAGCGTATCGGCCAACTTCAATGCCTTACCGCTTTGGAAAATGCCGACGTTAAGAAGCCATTCCTCGAACTCCGGGGATGGCTTAAGACCAAGTGCTTTTCGGGCATACAGTGCGTCGTGAAACGATGTCGTTTGATAGTTCAGCATGATGTCGTCCGAGCCTGGAATACCCATGATGAACGTGATCCCGGCAACGCCGAGGAGTGTCAGTAACGTATCCATGTCATTCTGATCGGCCTCGGCGTGGTTGGTATAGCAAATGTCGCAACCCATCGGGACGCCGAGGAGCTTGCCGCAGAAATGATCTTCCAGTCCGGCGCGAATGATTTGCCGACCGTCATAGAGATATTCGGGTCCGATGAAGCCGACGACGGTATTGACGAGCAGCGGCTCGTACTTCCTGGCGACTGCATAAGCGCGGGCCTCCAGCGTCTGCTGATCGACGCCGTGATGAGCGTTGGCGGAGAGCGCACTGCCCTGTCCGGTCTCGAAGTACATGGCATTATTTCCGACCGTCCCACGTTGCAGACTTTGGGCGGCGTCGTAACCCTCTTTGAGCATCGCGAGATTGATGCCGAAGCTGGCGTTTGCCGCTTCTGTTCCGGCAATGGACTGGAATACGAGGTCGACGGGCGCGCCCTTGTTGATGGCTGCGATACTCGTCGTCACGTGGGTCAGAACGCAGGACTGTGTCGGGATATTGTAACGCTGGATGATCTCATGCAGCATTTCGATGAGCGTCGTGACGGCCGCCGTGCTGTCGGTTGCCGGATTGATGCCGATCACGGCGTCGCCATTGCCGTACATGAGTCCGTCGACAATGCTGGCTGCAATGCCGGTCGGATCATCGGTCGGATGGTTCGGCTGAAGCCGCGTCGAAAGCCGCCCCTTCAAGCCGATGGTGTTGCGGAATTTGGTCACGACCCGGCATTTCTGCGCGACTAAGATCATGTCCTGTACACGGCAGATCTTCGATACGGCCGCAACCATCTCGGGTGTAAGCCCCCGAGCCAGTGCCGCAAGAGATCGTTCCGTCGCTTCGTCCGAAAGCAGCCAATCACGAAAGGCTCCAACGGTCAGATGCGAGACCGGCGCGAACGCCTTGGCGTTATGATCGTCAATAATCAGGCGCGTGACCTCGTCGATCTCGTAGGGAATGAGATGATCGACGAGAAACTCTTTCAGAGGAACATCGGCGAGCGCCATTTGTGCGGCCACCCGTTCCTCGTCATCGCCCGCCGCGACGCCGGCGAGATAGTCGCCGGACCGCGCCGGTGTGGCTTTCGCCATAAGGACCTTGAGGTTCTCGAAAGTGAACCGGTGTCCACCGATGGAGTAGGAGTAGCTCATGGTGCGCTCGCGCTTGTTCGGGTTCCACTTGCGTTAAAAAATCTCTTCTTCGCCGGGAGCCGCCGCGACGAGATGATGACGGCTGTAGAGCCCGAAGTAGGCAACGAAGATGGCGTAGACAACCGCCGCACCAATGACCACGCGGGGATCGACGAGGAACCCCGCAACCACCGCGACGCAGGCGAGAACGAGTGCTATCCCGGAGGTCAGGATGCCGCCGGGCGTTCGGTAAGGACGCTCAAGATTCGGTTCGCGGAGGCGGAGCGCGATGTGTGACGCCATCATCATCACATAGGAAATCGTCGCGCCGAAGACCGCGATCAAAATTAGAAGATCGCCTTGGCCGCTGAGCGACAGCAAAAATCCGATGATGCCTGGTACGATTAGTGCGACGTACGGCGTCTGACGCGAATTAGTCAGAGACAGGGCGCGCGGCAGATAACCGGCGCGCGACATCGCAAACACCAGCCGCGAATAGCCGTAGATGATCGAGAAGAAACTGGCGATCAGGCCGGCGAGGCCAACGAAGTTGACGAAGCGGCTGACCCACGTCGGCCCGCCAAAGACTTTGGCCGACTCAAGCGCGGCGACCAACGGATTACCCGACTCCTTGAGGGCATCGGCTCCGGCGGCGCCCGGCCCGAAGATCAGGATCAGCGCGCAGGAGGCCAGCAGCACCAGGATACCGCCGATCAATCCACGCGGCAGGTCGCGTTTCGGATCGCTGGTTTCTTCAGCTGCGAGCGGCACGCCCTCGATGGCCAGGAAGAACCAGATGGCATAAGGAATGGCAGCCCAGATGCCGATGTAGCCGAAGGGTAGAAACGGACTCGCTCCGGTCGCGTCAGTAACCGCGATGTCGAATAGATTGTTGACGTCGAAGTACGGGATCATCGTAACAATAAAGACGACGAGCGCCACAACAGCGAGCGCCGTGATTGCAAAGATCAGCCGCAGGGCTTCGCCGGCGCCATAGAGATGGATGCCGAGAAACACCGCGTAAAACGCTAGATAAACCACCCAGCCATCGATACCAAACAGAGATTTGCAATAGGCGCCGATGAAGACCGCGATCGCGGCCGGAGCAATGGCGTATTCGATCAGGATCGCGATGCCGCAGAGGAAGCCGCCCCACGGCCCGAAGGCGCGCCGTGCAAAGCCGTAGCCACCACCGGCCGTTGGGGCGATGGTGGCCAGCTCCGCGAGTGCGAAACACATGCACGTGTACATCGTCGCCATGAGCAGCGCGGCAACGAACAAGCCACCCCACCCACCTTGCGCCAGGCCGAAATTCCAGCCGGCATAATCGCCTGAAATCACGTAGGCGACGCCGAGGCCGACAAGCAGCAGCCAGCCCGCTGCTCCGCGTTTCAATTGCCGCTTTTCAAAATACTCATTGCCGACCTTATCGTATTCGACTCCGCCGTGTCCGGTCGTCTCCATAGCGATCCTCTTGAGCGTTATTATATTTTTCAGTCTCGGGTGCATCGCGTGTTTACGGTCCGCAGTGACCTGCAGCCGTTTGCGCGCGCGCACGCCTATTCGCTGATCTCACCGGCGAGCGCACTCGTCCTAGTGGGCATCACGGTAATTATGCGCTATTCTGCCGTCTATCCGATTTCGGCATGCGTGCGCCCCGTTCGACTTAAGTCTAAGGAGTGCGCCGGCCGCTTCAATGAATTGGTTCGTATCGCAGCATGGACTTGCTGACGGGTCGCAACGGTGTTGAAACTTCCGTGCCTGCTGACGACGCGGCTGTCGTTCACGCGGCCAGCACATCCGACATCGACGAGCAAGCGGCACTGCTGCGCGGATGGAATCAAACCTACGATCAGATCTCAGCGGGGCGCTTCAGCGGATCCTTTTTCGAAGCTCAGATCGATCGCATCCAGGTATTTCGGGAAATCACCAGTAATTCGTTGCAGCAGACAGGGGCGCTTCCGGAAGGAACAATTGCGGTCGGAGCTCCGGTTTCGTTGCGTGGCAGCGC
>DATLJG010000155.1:0-21719 GCA_035538995.1 Hyphomicrobium sp.
GACGGCCGGCGATAGAGCGCGCGCGCCAGGATCACACGTTGCTTCTGTCCACCTGAAAGCGTCGAACCCATATCGCCGACAAGCGTTTCAAAACCCATTGGCGTCTTGCGGATATCATCGAGGATTGCGGCACGCGCGGCACATTCCTCAAGCCAGGTAAAATCCATCCTCTCATCGAAAGACGAGATGTTCTCCGCAATCGATCCGGCAAAAAGCCCGTCGTTCTGCATGACGCCGGCGATGCGAAGCCTGTATGCGGCGGGACCATCGGCCGTCCGAATATCACGGCCATCGACCATGACGGTGCCTTCGCTCGCGGGAAGAAGCCCCATCATGATTTTCAAAAGCGTTGTCTTCCCGCATCCCGACGGCCCGACGATCGCGACACTCGTGCCAGGCGCGACATCAAACGAAAGATTGTGAAACACCCACGGCTCATCGTCGCCGTAACGGAGTCCCAAATTCTGCACGGCAATGGCGCTCGCCCCGCCCGCCTTGATCGCTGGATGAATGGGAGGAGTCGAACTCACGTCCTGCCGCTCTTCCGGCTCGCAAGAGACAATATCCGACAGGCGATCGGTCTGCACGTTGAGCATCCGCAGTTGAAAGCCGGAATTGATTAGATTGCCGATGCGCGTGGAGAACTGATCGCGATAAGCCAGAAACGCCACAAGCATGCCGAGCGTCATGGACTGATCGATGACCGCGCGGGCGCCGAGCACGAGCAGGATCAGCCTGTCCGCCCCGAACAAGAATTCATTGGCACGGCCGAAAACCAGATCGAGGCGCTGCATCCTCAGACGCGCATTCAGCGCTGCAACAAGCTGATTCATCCACGTGCTGCGCCGGCGCTCGCGAAGACCCAACAGCTTCACGCTCGCCATGCCGCGCACCGTCTCGATAAAATGCGTCTGCTGTCGCGCCTCGGCGACGATGGCCTCTTCGCTGGCTTCTCGGTAGGCCTTGTAGGCGGCGATGCGCAGTCCCGTAGAGAGGACCGTCGAAGCGGCAACGACAAGCGCCAGCCAGCCTCCGTAAATAAACAGCATGACGGCCATACTGACCGACATGATGCCGTCCAGCACCGCCTGCACCATCTCATTCGTGAGAGCTTTCTGGATCGTGTTGAGCGACCCGAAGCGGGAGATGACGTCGCCGACATGACGCTTTTCGAAATAGTCGAGTGGCAGCCTGGACAGATGGTCGAACATGCGCGCGGAACAAAGATAGTTGACGTTCGTGCCCGTCAGCATCGTCGTCCAGGTGCGTGCGACGGCAAGCACGAGCTGAAGGAAGAGGAGTAAGACAAGGCCGATCGCCACGACGAGCAGCAGATCGCGATCCGCATTCACAATGACTTCGTCAATGACGATCTGCGACGCGATCGGCAGCAGGATTGCAATAAACTCGATGCCGAACGACAGCAGCAGGACTTGCGCCAGCGCCGAGCGAAGCCCGGAAATGTCGCGAAACAGATCTCTCAGGCGAAAGGTTACGCTCGGCCGCTCGCGCACGAAATTCGCCGTCGGGCTTGCTTCGAGCACAACGCCGGTAAACTCACGAGAGGCTTCGGCGAGACTGACCTGACGGCGCCCGAGAGCCGGATCATGAATGACGATGCTATTGGAGCGCACCTTCGCCAGAACGACGAAATGATTGAGTCCCCAGTGAAGAATGCAGGGCCGCTTCAAGCGCGCGAGATCCTGCATCTCGATGCGAAGCGCGCGCGTTGCGAGTCCCATCGCCCCGGCCAAATTGACCAGGTTGCGGAGCGTCATCCCTTTCAATGACAATGCGTAACGGCGGCGCAACGCACCAAGATCGATGTGACGGCCATAATGGCCGAGCACCATAGCCAGACAGGCCATGCCGCATTCCGCCGCCTCTGCCTGAAGAACAACGGGCATGCGCCGGCCGAAGCCGAATTTGAGTGCTTCGCCGAGCGCCATGCTCACGTTCCTCCCGTTACAAGGTCGAAGCTGCGCTTTGCGTGATACAGCGGGTCGAACAGCCAGCGATAAAGCGGACGCTTTTCGAGAGCGATGTCGGCCTCGACGCGCATCCCTGCTTCAAGTGGCCGTTTTTCGCCGTACGCCGTAACGGCATTCTGGTCGGGACGAACGACGATCCGATAAACGCCACCGCGCGCTTTGTCGGCATCCTTCAATCCGGAAGCGTCGAGCGTATCGCCGGATTCGACCGGCGCGCGCGTCACCTCGGTCACGACGCCGCGATAGAGCCCGAAGCGCTGAAAGGGAAACGCCGAGTATCGCAGCATGACGACGGCGCCCTTTTCGACAAAGCCGATGGCGGATGAATCGACAAAGAGATTGGCTTGCAGGCGTCCTTCACTTGGAAGCAGCGTCAGCAAAACAGCGCCGGGAGCGACGCTCTGGCCGGCTTGGACACGGATAGATGTCAGAACTCCCTTGTCGGGCGCGCGAATTTCTATCCCCTGCTTGGCTTCGCTCTCGGCAATTTGCTGCTCAAGCTGAGCGGACGAGCGATCCATCTCCGCAAGTTCCTGCGCCAATTTTGAATCGAACGTCGTGAGCTGCGCTTTGACGTCGCCGATCTTGCCTCTGATCTGAAGGCTCGCCTGATTGAACTGAGCCAGCTGAGCCGTCGCCTGCATGTAGAGATAGTTCTGGCTTTGCAGATCGCCCGCGCGCGCAATTCCGGACGAAACGGCTTTGGCAAGCGTCTCGACACGTTGCTTCAGCGGTGGAACAAGCTCACTTTGAAGTTTAACTTGCTGATCAAGCTGAACGGATTGAGCTTCGAGATTTTTGGCTTGCTCCTCAAGAGCATCTTTCTCGCTCTTAGCCGTTGCTGCGCGCAGCGTGCGCTGCTTGACGATACTGTTCTTCTGACGGCGCAACTCTTCGATGACGCGCTTCTGCGTCGGGCCGTTGGCTGAGACCGCGTCGAGATCGACGGTATAAAGCAATTGTCCTTTTGCGACGTGATCGCCTTCCCTCGCACCGGAGCTGCTCACCCTTCCGGCGACCGGACTTGCGACCGTTATCAAGCCAACGTCTGGTGTGAGAACGCCGAGAGCGTGAACGCGCCGCGTATAGGCGCCGATCACCGAATAGGCGATTGCCGATAACATCAATACAAGACAAACAAGCGCCACGATGCGCAGCGGAAGCGGCTGCACCAACTGAGCATCGCCAAGCCAAGCATTCCGTCGAGTTGCAGCAACCTGATTACGAAAAAGCGGAGAACTCATTTACACCAGTGTTCACTGTCAACCGGGCTCAACACGATCAAAACTCTTTGCGTGGCTGGCTGGAATTGCGATGCAGACATAACAACAAAAGACATGGGCGGGAGGTTGCTCGTTCGCGTGTCGTTTCGCCGCAAATTTTATCGTGCAACGAACTAAGCCTACGTCAGTATTCGTTTAGTGCGCTTCGTTGTCATTCGATGCCGCGCACGATCACCGGCAATGCATCACCGGGCGTGGGGACAACATGGAAAAGCAATATCTGTCTAACGATCCGCGTTACGGATTATGCTCGCAATTTTCGCAAAGTTTTCGTGGTTGAACAGCGCGACGTCGCCAGTACATCGTTAGCCGCCGGACGCTGGAAGTAGCGTCCAATCACTGAGCAAGAAAGGAGCATTTATGCTGCGTAACAGCGAGACAATCCGTGAGCTCGACGTTTCTGAACTCGATCAGGTCGGCGGTGGACTTTCTCTAGGCGTGGGCGTGAACCTCGACCTAAGCAGCGAACTCGGCGCCGTCTCAGGCGTGCTCGATACGGTGCTCGGGGCCGTCGGCGGTTTGCTCGGCGGTGTCGTCGGTGGTGTGACCGGCTGATAGACCAATCATCCGGGGCGGCGTCGGCTGTTGCGTCGCCGTCCCGGTTTTTTTGCGCCGATCGTTTTCGGCGACCATCATAAACATCATGTCTTGCGAGGCTCATGCCGATAAAGTTCGCGCGCTGCGGATTTCAGGGACAAGTCAGCTCGCTTCCCAACCGGTTCACCGGGTTATCGGAAGAGGCCTACCTACGCGGCATCGGCTTTATCGAATATCGCTACAAGGAGTCCGGCACGGCGACGCAAAGCGTCGCCGGCATTTTGATTTGCGCTTGCGAGTGCGGACCCGAATGCACGTTCTCGTTTAACTTTGCTGCGAACGCCACGGACCTTCGCAATACGTTCGTCTTGCGCGGACCCGATCACGAGGTATCCGCATCATGGACCGGCAGCCAGCGCGGACGTCTTCTCGCGATTGCACCGCATGTGCTCGAGAGGCTCTACCGCAAGCCTCTATCGCAAATTCACATTGAGCCGGCATTCGGCGATCTTCACGATCGGACTCAGGTTCTTTACCTGCTTGCTTCGTTGGCCGACGAGCATTCAGGCAAGCGCCCAGTGGACCCTCTATTCGTCGAGAGTGTCGCGCTCGCTGTCCTGCGTGCATCGGGAATTATGCAGTGGGAAACAGTTCGGAAATCGCCGACGCTATCGGCTGCACAGATCGGCATCGTCCGTAATCTCATCCATGCCAACCTCACCGGCTCTCTTACCCTGCGGGAAATGGCCAGCGCCGTCGATTTGAGCGAGAGTTATTTCGTTCGTGCATTTAAGGGCAGCTTCGGAGAGACGCCCTACAGATATGTCCTCCGCGAGCGCGTCGCGTTGGCGCAAACGCTCATCGAGAATAGCAAACTTCCCCTTTCGGAGATCGCCCTTCCCGCCGGGTTTGCCGATGCGAACCGGATGGGACGCACCTTCCGCCAAATCACTGGCCATAGCCCAACCGGGATTACGAAATCCCGGCGGCGCGTAAGACCCAGCTAGTCTCTGGCATTCCGTGACGAGCGCCGTGATACGTCGTGCGCACCTTTACCGTTCCCGAAGTCAGGAACGCGACAGCAATGGTGGTGCGGACTCCTGCGCGGTTTCATCATGGTTCAACGCGAGCAGCGCCAGGAATGTTAAGGCCGCAGCGCCCGTCAAATACAATCCGACGGCTTGAATTCCGAAGTTTGTCGCGAGCGTCGTCGCAATGTACGGCGCGAGCGACGCACCGAAGATTCCGGCCATGTTGAACGCCAGCGATACGCCGGTATAGCGAATGCCGACCGGAAACGGCTCCGACAGCGCCGCGCCGAGCGGACCATAGGTCATCCCCATGAGAGCCAATCCGAGGATCATGAATACCGTCGCGCCGGCGTAGCCTCCCGCACCGAAGAGCGGCGCGAACAGCAGCCCAAACGCTCCAATTGACGCGGTTGCCCAAAGCAAAACTCTGCGGCGTCCGAAGCGATCCGCCAACCACGCAGCCAGCGGTATGGTCAGACCGAAAAACAGCACACCGATGATCTGAATTGGCAGAAATTCCTCGCGCGTAAATCCAAGCGCGTTAATTCCCCAACTCAAAGCAAAAACCGTCATCAGGTAAAACAGCACGAAGGTTGCGAGCGCGCCGAAAGTCCCAAGAATGAGCAAGCGAAAGTGCTGCGAGAAAACGGTCGCGAGCGGCACGCGCACACGTTCGTCATTCTCGATCACCTTCTTGAAAGCGGGCGTCTCCGAAATGCGAAGCCGCACGTACAGCCCGACGAAAACCAGAAGCGCGCTTGCGATGAACGGAATCCGCCAACCGAAAGAAGCAAACTGCTGATCCGTCAAACATTCGGTGAGTAGGAGGAAGATGCCTGTCGAGCACAGGAACCCGATCGGCGCGCCAAGTTGTGGAAACATGCCGAACCACGCTTTTTTCGATTGCGGCGCGTTCTCCGTGGCAAGCAACACCGCTCCGCCCCACTCTCCACCGAGTCCCAGTCCTTGAAAAAAGCGGCACATCGCCAATAGGAAGGGCGCCCAAACGCCAGCAACAGCATAGGTCGGCAGAAGCCCGATCGTCACCGTCGCCAGCCCCATCGTCAAAAGCGCCGCGACAAGCGTCGTCTTTCGGCCGACGCGATCGCCAAAATGGCCGAAGAGCACGGCCCCAACCGGCCGCGCAAAAAACGCGATGGAGAATGTCGCGAACGATTGAAGCATCGCCGTCGTCGCGTCCGCATTCGGAAAGAACAGCTGCGGAAACACGATGACGGCCGCTGTCGCATAGATGTAGAAATCGAAAAACTCGATCGTCGTCCCAGCGAGGCTGGCCAGCAGCACGCGGCTTGTCGAAGCGTTCGGCGATCCAGTCAAAATGCCCACCTTGTCAAGTTATGAAATTGGTTGATTCGACTTGGCCGAATATCCCAGCCGATGACAACCCCCGCAAGTTGCGGGTACGCTACAATTTGGAAAATAATACGCCAATCGGCGCCGGCGCGGGATGCCCATTGGGCCGACCGCCTGACCATATAACAAAAATAAGGTATTCGGGAATTTCTTCGATCTATCGGACTCAGGTTTCGATGAATCCGCGCGAGGGATCATTCTGTGTCTATTTTCGACATTGCCGCCGTGGTTCTCATTCTGGCGACGGCCATCGGCATCATCAATGAGCGCCTTTTCGGCATACCTCGTGTCATCGCACAATTATTGGGGTCACTTGTTTTATCCTTGGGCGTGATCCTCGTCAGCCACGCGACAGGCGACTATCGCTACGCCACGCTGCTTCAGAACGACCTCAGCGGCGCCCACCTGCCACAAATTCTCTTGAACGGCGTCCTCGCGTTGCTGTTATTCGCGGCAAGCCTCAATGCCAGTCTCCATGACCTGAGAGCCAACGCCGTTTCGGTTTTCTGCTTGGCGACGGTAGGCGTCCTTCTATCGACCACGTTCTTCACCGTCTCATTTTGGGGAGTTTTGCACGCCCTTGGCATGGCCGTCCCGATCGTATGGTGCTTCGTTCTCGGGGCTATTCTGGCGCCGACCGACGCAGTCGCCGTCGAAGGATTGCTCCGGCACAGCCCTCTTCCCGATGCTCTGAAAACAACAATTATCGGCGAAAGCCTTTTCAATGACGGCACGGCTCTCGTGCTCTTTGTTACGGCGCTTGCCGCCGTCGAAGGTCAGCACCACCTCCTTGGACACGGTCACGTCGCAACTGCAATGATCATCGAAGGCGGCGGCGGAATTGCGCTCGGAATGGCGACAGGTTTTGCCGCTGCTTGGATCATGTCACTGATCCGGGACGATGAGATCGCGATATTTGCGTCTCTGGCCTTGGCTCTCGGCACTTACCGGCTCGCCACAGCGTTAGGCGTGTCCGGTCCCATCGGCGTTGTCGTTGCCGGCATAGTTCTCGCCAACCGCACAATCGCGACGGCGAGCGAGCGCGAACGGCGGCAAAAGGTCGGCGTATTTTGGGCACTCATCGACAACCTTCTGAACGTATTGCTATTCGTCCTTCTAGGCTTCGAGATCTTTGCCATGAACTTGTCCTGGCTCGCCGCCGTCTCCGCTGCGATTGCGATCCCGCTTGCCTTTCTATCGCGATTTTTCAGCGTGGGTTTGCCGCTATGGCTGTTTCGACAACCTCTGGCCACAGATAAGCGCGTGCCGTTCTTACTGACATGGCTCGGCCTTCGAGGAGCGATTTCGGTTGCCCTGGTGCAAATCATTCCCCAAGGGCCATATAACGATGCCCTGTTGGCCGCGTGTTACGCTGTCGTGATTTTCACCGTCGTTATTCAGGGCCTTTCGACTCCGCGCGTAATTGCAGCCATCTATGGCAACCGCGCCCACACCACTCCAGTATAGGCATTCCAATTCGCAGAAATTGCGCGAATAATCCGAATAATAACCAATTCACATTTAAGGCACGGCGGCGCGGAATAAGCGGCGATAGACTCGAATTGAACTTGAACTGTACGAGTTCAGTATAATTCGAGGAGGTTCTCCAATGTCAAAATCCGTATCTTTCGCGACCGCGATCGGATTTGCGGCGCTCGTCGCGCTTCCGGCTGTCTCTGAAGCCCATTGCCTGCATTTCAAACGCTGGGAAACCAGAACCACTGCCGCATTCACCGAGACCGGCCATGCCGTACGTCGCTTCGGCGACGGCGTCGTCCGCGCAACCGATCGCGTCTTCGGCTGGGTCTTCTGCAAGAGAAATCATCGCATCTAAGCGCCGTTCGGCGACAGAAACGCTGTATTTTCCTCACCCGTGACTTTGAGTTGAGCCGCCTGCACGTCGCAGCGCGGCTCACCCGAATTGCGTCAAGCCAGCTTTATCGCCTTCGGCGCACAGTCGCCATCGGTTCGATAGGACGACTTGCCGTCGTCGAAAGAGCGCCACGGCGTACCGGCACAGCTCTCTCCCAAAATCGACACTCCGAAAATATCTTCGATCGCGGCGCGCGATAATGGCTCCGTCCTCGTCGCGGACGCCGCCAACCGCCCTTCCTGAAGCACCAAAATCCGATCGGCAAACGTGTGAGCCAGCGCCAAGTCGTGCAGAACGACGATGCCCAATATGCTCTTCTCACCCGCCAGTTTGTGCGTGTGACTGAGCAGCGCCAATTGGTGGTGGATATCGAGGCTGGCGATCGGTTCGTCGAGCATGAGGATCTGGTCGGCCTCAAGCGTCCGCCCGGCGGAGAGTTGCGCCAAAGCGCGGGCGAAGCTGACGCGCTGCTGCTCACCGCCCGAGAGCGTCAGAAAACTGCGATCCGCGAATGATGCCGCGTCAGCTTCCTCCAACGCCGAAGCAGCAATCCGATCGCGATCGGCGTGCGACAGGCCAACACCGATTCCCTCGGCGCCAAGCCGTACCACCTCGAATGCCGTAAACGGAAAGGCAACACGCGAATTCTGCAGCATGACGGCGCGCTTGGCTGCAAGCCGTCGTTGTGGAATTGAGGATAGAGATTCGCCGGCAATCGAAACGGAGCCTCCGGTCGGCGTCGACTCCCCCGACAGCATACGCAGCAACGTCGACTTTCCGGCGCCATTAGGGCCGACGATCGCAAGAACCGATCCAGCCTCGGCCGTGAAGCTCACCTGATCCAGAAGCCGCCGATTTCCGATTTTGTGCGTAACGTCACGCACGGCAAGCAGCTCGCTCATACCGAAAACTCCGGACCTCGCCGCAACAGCAGCCAGATGAAGAACGGCGCGCCGATCGTGGCGGTGATGATGCCGATCGGTAGTTCGCTCGGCGCGACGATGGTCCGCGCAATGATGTCAGCCCCAACCAAGAGCGCGGCGCCCAACAGCGCCGAAGCAGGAAGCAGAAACCGGTAGTTGGCGCCGACCGAAAGGCGGAGCAGATGCGGAACAATAATGCCGACGAACCCGATCATGCCCGAGCACGCAACCGATGCACCGACTGCAACCGAAACGAGAAGGATCGCCGCGGATTTCAAACGCTGCACATTGACGCCAAGATGGAAAGCCTCGGCCTCGCCCAACGCTATGGCGTTGAGACCGTGCGCCAGAAATGGCATGGCCACGAGCGTCGGCAGGATCATCGGCAGCACGATGCCGACTTTGCCCCACGTGGCGCCGCCAAGTCCGCCCATCGACCAGAACGTTAGGTCACGCAGTTGTCGGTCGTCGCTGATATAGGACAGCCATCCTATTCCCGCGCCAGCTAGCGCCCCGAACGCGATACCCGCGAGAAGCATCACCGCCATCGACGTTCGCCCCCCACGGCTCGCCACCACATAGAGCATGAGAGTCGAGCCCAACGCGCCGCAAAACGCCGCCACCGGCAGAAATATGAATGGGAAGTTCGCCGCGGCGCCCGAAGCGATTTGCCCGCCGAGCACGATCGCGACAGCGGCGGCAAATCCCGCGCCTGACGAAACACCGATCAAACCCGGATCGGCGAGCGGATTGCGAAACAGTCCTTGCATGACAGCGCCGGAAACCGCCAATCCCGCACCGACCACTCCCCCGAGAAGCAATCGCGGAATCCGGATTTGAGTGATGACGAGCGCGTCGCGCGCGAAATCCAGCTGCTTCGCACCATCCACCCCGAGCAAGACGTCGATAACTCGACTCGGCGCTATGCTGATCGATCCAAGGCTGATCGCCGCCAACGCGATGACCGCAAGCAAAGCAATAAGAACCGCCAACGCGAACGTTTTACGATGGGCCGTCTGTACGGACGCATGCATTACTTATGATCGGAACTCTGTTCCGCCTTCGCAATCTCGGGATACGCCGCCAAGAGAAGGTCTCGCGCGGCATACGGGGTTCGCGGGCCAAAGCCCAACAAATATCCGCCGTCAAAAATCAGGATCGACTTTGTCTTGCCTGCCGGTGTCGCGGCAAACGCCGGATTGGCGAGAATGTTATCGACCGTCACAGCTTGCGGACCGCCGTGATTCATCGCGATAATGACATCAGGCGCGACTTCGAGCAGCGCTTCATCGCTGATCGGCTTCCATCCCTTCAGCATCGACGCTGAATTCTGCAATCCGGCAAGCGCGATGATGCCATCGGCCGAAGTGCCCTCGCCGCCAACCGTCGCCCGCCCGTTCAGGAACGAGAGAATGAATAGCGCGCGCCGAGCCTTGGGGATTTTCTCCCGCAGACGCTCCACCGACTTGAACTGCTTTTCCGTATCGGCGGCGAGTTCCGCCCCTTTGCCGGCATCGCCGACAAGAGTGGCAACCTCTTTGATCTTCTCGGTGATTCCTGCAGGCGTCGCGACCTCAGGCACCCTCACAATCTTGACGCCCGCACCTTCAACTGTCTTCAACACGTCGGGTGGCCCTGCGGATTCGATGGCGACTACCATCGAAGGATTGAGCGACAGCAGACCTTCGGACGAAAGTGCACGAACGTAACCGACGTTGGCTTTTTCCTTGAGGGCCGACTCCGGGAAAAGGCTCGTCGTATCGACACCCACGAGAAGATCTGAATGACCGAGCGCGTAAACGATCTCCGTAACGACTCCGCCCGCGGCAACGATCCTCGGTTTTGCTGATATCTGCGCCGTCGCGGCATCGGGTGAATGTCCAGCCTCGGCACGAGCCGTCACCGACACCAACGCCAAGCACAAAAGAGCGAGAACAGCCGATAGCGAGATAGCTTTCATCGATAATTCAATCGTTCTTTGACAATGCCGTCGCCGCACGCAACGCTTCGAAGCGCGCCAGCTGATCAGGCTTGAGGTTTTTGTCTGCATCGCGGCCGACGAATATCTTGAACATCGCCTGCCCCTCGCCGTTGATGAATTGCAACGAGCACGAGCGCCGCTTGAAAAACGGACGATCGACGAAATAGATCGCTGCGCACCGCTCGATCTTCAGATGTCCGCCGAGCGGGCTATCGCCGTGGATATTGAAATAACCGCGAGCGTGCGTACCCGGCGGAATGGTGCATTCGGTCTCGAACACGCCATCCGCCGTATGGACGATGAACACCACCGTTCCCCAGCCGGTGAGATCCTCCCAGATGCGGTCGAAGCTCTCCTTCGGGGCCGCAGCCGCATTGGCGCCCGGCAGGCAGTCGAGCACACCGCGATAAGGGACCGAATGCTCGTTGGCGATAACCTCAAGCACTCCGTCGGGATTGTCGCGAAGCGCAGCGCGCACCGCGCTTTCCGTTGCGGAATCGCGAAATGAGCTGCCAAGCGCGGAAAGCGTCATGTCGGGATCTTTCTCTCTACTCAGCGGCGGCGTTGAGGCTCAGCGTCTGGACCGTGTGAAAGCCTTCGAACTGCGGATGCCCGAGAAACATCGGCTTGCGATCTCCCGCACCTTTGTGCGAGGCGCGAAACTCTTCCGAATTCGTCCACGCTTTGAAATCTTCTTCGCTGGCCCACGTTGTGTGGGAGGAATAGAGCGTATGATCTTCATGCTCGGGGCCACGGAGCAAATGGAACTCCACGAAACCCTTCATGCGATCGAGATGCGAGTCGCGCCCTTTCCAAGCTGCTTCAAACTCGTTTTCGCTACCCTTGATCACTTTGAAGCGGTTCATCGCGATATACATGACATGTCCTTTGCATTGTTACGGTGGGATCGACTGGACCCGCACCCATCAGTTCGATTGGATTTTTGCTATCGACCGAGCTTCATTGAAGCACGATGCGGCAAAGGTCTCGCCCTATTGCAGCTAGGCCTGGCGCCGATCCGCCAGCAGCCCATATCGAGCTTCGTCCTAAGATACGCACCAAAACTCTCCCGACGCACGCGCTTCAAATCTTGAGCTATCCGTTGTCGCAATTCGGGCCGTAGGTGAGCCACTCACTATGGCTTGACCATGAACCCATGACTGACGCCGTTGATTAGTTAAACTTTACTATATATGTCAACAATGAAAATGGTCTCACTGCGTATGGCAGGCAGAGAGGATAAATTGGAATTGCCGAAAGACGACGACCGGCGCTCACATGGACGCGTGACCCGCAAATTGCACCGCTCCTCCGGATCGGTCGAAACCGCCACAGCGCCGGCCTCGCCAGACTTCTGGACGAGCGAGGACATCTTTCGCGGGCACCGCGAAATCCTGATCCATCACAATGGCGTCGCATACCGGCTACGTATCACGTCAACCGGCAAGCTCATTCTGACTAAGTAAATCGGACGAATGTTTGAGCGACGAAGGCTCCGTCTCAATCGGACTCCTGCACCAGCCCTGCTTCGCGTTTGCGCGCAGACAGTTCGATTGAACAAGAGCAACGACGGACGAGGCAGGGCAAGCGACCTTGGACGCTTGCCCTAAAAGTGGCGGTCGGCGTGAGGCCCGGCTGGCGCGTTACGATGAAAATGCTGGATGGCTTTGATGTGAGCTTCACGATTGTCGCGGCCGCGCGCCAAGGCGAAGCGAGGCTCTATCCTTGGCGCCTCTGAGGGCACAGCAAAAACGGCGCACCTTGGTGCGCCGTTTAGCTAATCGGGTCGATCCGACAGGGTCTTCTGCACGCCTCAGTAGTCGAAGCGCACCATCCCGCCGCCATAGAGGCCTTCGCCGCCGCTTCTCGATTCGCCGTTGTCGTTGACGAACTGATTACCGATATCGAATGTCACCCGCATCGGAATTTTCGGCGTCAGCTGATAGCGCAAGGTCGTGAAGGCGCCGACGCGCGTGGCGAGATCGCCATCATCGTCGAGCACCGACACTTCGGGACCAAAGATAACGCTGTCGGCACCTAACATCTTCTGGAAGTTGTAACCGAGACGGCCCTGCGCCCAATACGAGTCGAAGGCCATCGAATAGCTGGTCTCGAACGCGCCGTAGAACGGCTTGTCGCTTTCGTCGTCGGTCTCAAGTTCGAAAGCGACTTTCAAACCGGAGTCCGTGCCGCGCACGTCGTTGTTCATGTCGTTCGGTGACAAATGCACGTCGCGCACTTCGTAGCCGATATAGGCCGTCGCGCTCCAGTCGTTCTGCACCCACTGATAGCCGAGCATGACATCGAGCGAACGATCGCGAGCATCGATCCTGGTGCCCGCCGGAGCCGATGCAGCCGGATCAGGCGTGAAGGGGCCGCCGGTCGCGATGTAGTCGTAGTCGGCGACGATGCCTTCCGACCGCAAAATAAAGCCGTTCGTGTAGAAGCCGCCATTGATCTTCGCGAGAGCGCCGGAATAGAAAGCCCAGGCGTGGTTCGCGCCGTCGACGCCAGCGTACGTGATGTACTTCGGCCCTTGCGTATCGTCGATCTCGCTACCCGGATTGGCGATCTCCGAACGGCCCAGTTTGTAAACCAGCGACACGCGGCCCGTTATAAGCGACGGCACTTCCGCATCGACGTAATCGGTCCCTGCGAAGCTGCCGGCGTTCGTCACTTTCCTCGAATAGTCCGAGTAGCGAACTTCGCCGCGGAGGTAGAAGTTGTCGGTCAATCTCGATTCAAGGCCGCCGCCGACGAAGTAGCCGCCGAAAGTCTTGCTATGGGCGCCGTGAAGGATCGAGCTGCCGTTATCGATGTCCCACCATCCGTCGTTCTGGAAATGGGCTTGCGTATAGCCGGCGGTCGCGAAAAGGAGCGTCCGGTCGTTGAGCAGAAAGCCCGCACGGCCGCCAACGGACCATCCACGATCGATCTGAAGGGCGTTATGGTCATCGGAGCTGCCGCGCGTGATGTCCGAGAGATCGATGTCTCCGAAAACGCCGACGACGAACCGGTCACACACCTGACGATCGTATCCGTAGAGCAGCGAAACCAATCCGCCGTCCGCATGTTCGCTCTTTGACGAACGCGCGCCGTCGCTGTCGTAATAATTGTTCTTGGAACTGTTGTGCCCGTAGCCCATGCCGGCGCCGAAGTACACGCCGGTCCACGTCGGCGCTTCAACGACTGGAACCGTGTCCTTGAGAGAGAACGGCCCGTCAGCGTAGGCGGCACTCGCAGTCACGCACAGCGCGGTACCGGCAGTAACGGATTTCAAAATGCTTTTCATATGCTTCCTTTAAAAGCACATGGTTAATTTTCTACATAAGTGAGGGAAGTCCATACGCGATAAGCGCCCCCGCTTATGCCTTTCAATTTCAACGTTCACTGACAACGTGAAGGTGATTCGCTTTGGCCTGTCGATACGACGCCGGCGAATCACTCACAATGAGCTCTCCATGCTGGCTGCTATGTCACAGAATGTGACTCGGCAACGGGAGCTTAGGCAACCGGACGCAGCAATTCCGGGAAGCCATGCACATGTCGCTGCACAGGTTTTTGTTGTGCACCAAAACCGGATTTTGTGGATATCGGATTGACGGCCTGCAGCACAACGGCCTTCGCCGGCGACCGGATCGGCTCGCACGGCGTGCCTTGCCACCGGCTGCCCTCGGGCAACATTTCGCCTTTCATCAAAACCGAAAGCGGCCCGAGGCTCGACCCGGCACGCATCTCGGTTCCATAAAGAACCACCGCCATATTGCCGACCGTGCAGTCGTCGTCGATTTTGATGACGTCCGCTTTGAAGACCCGATCCTCGAAAAGGTGCGTCTGAATCGTCGATCCGAGGTTCAAACAGGCGCGATCACCAATCTCCACAAGGTCGAACTCCGAGAAAAGCGTGGTGCCGAGATAGCACCATTTGCCGACCTTGCAGCCCATAAGGCGCAGATAGGCCGCGAGAAACGGCGTGCCCATCAGCGGCGTCATCGCTGGCGCGGCGACGGCCTCATAGACCCCGTTCACCAGTTCGTTGTTCCAGATGAATCGCGACCACAGCGGTTTGACCACCGCCGTGATGCGGCCGATGAATACGGCTTTGACGAGCGCCGACAGCCGTAGCGACACGAACGCCAGCGCCGATGCCGCGAACGGAACGCCGAGCGCCAGAAGCCACGTCGGCATCGCCAGGCGATACGCAAGAACGATCAGCGTCACGAACGTCACCGTCTGGAGAGCGAAGATCAATCCAGGCAGAACGATGCGCAACATGTCCGTCAAAGTTCGCGCAATGACGGCGGAGCGCGGCGGCGCAAAAATTTCCTTGTTGTCGAACGTCGCGTCCTGTTGCGTCTGCGGCAGGGCAAAGCCCGGCGCACCAAACCAGCGCGTATCGTCCGGAACGTCGGATGCATGCGCCGGCGGTGTCGAGGCCGCACCGATCAATGCGTTGCTTCCGATCGTGTGGCCACCGGCGACGACTGCGCTGTTGCCGATAAAGCTGCGCGCACCGATGCTGACCATTCCGACTTCGACTGTCCCGCCATTGACGCGCTGGCCGCCGACAAGGCAGGCATCGGCGAGGAAGCTCCCATCACCGACTTCCAGAAGGTTCGGGGTAATGTGCGAGACAGTCGATATTTCCGAGCCGGCGCCGATCTTCGCACCCAGCGCCCGGAGAAACGCCGGGCAGAAGATCGTTGCGTAAAGCGGCTGCACGATCGTCTTCGTGTTCTCCAGCAGATAGCTGACGAACCAATGCTTCAAATACGCGAAGCTGTGAACCGGCATGCGTCCCGCTTCGAGCGGCCGCATCAAGCGGACGAGCCCGATCGTCGCGAGAACATACGTCAGAATACCGACCGGCACTGCGGCGAACGCACCAATGACGCCGCCAAGCGGACCAGCGAACCAGAGCCCGCCCAGCATCAACGCCATCGGCGGAATAAGAGTTGCCATGAGGAAATAACCCATGGCGTAGATCAGCAGGAGGTGCAGCACGCCGAACGCGAACCGGCGGGCACGGCCCGTTTTCACAGTCTCTGCTTCCGGAACAACGACATCGGCAAAACGCGCGGGCGATCCCCGGCGCGCTTCACCAATTTTCATCACCGTGCCGTCCGGCAGCGACGACATATCGTCGAGCTTGCCGAAATCCGCGACCTTGGTATCGAGGCCGAGATTGCAGTGCATGCCGATAAAGCAGTTTTCGCCGATCTCCACCGGAGCGATGACGAGATATCCGTCCTCGACACGATAGCCGAGAATCTGCGTTTCCAGCCCGACGCTCGATCCCTGTCCGATCGAGACGACGTCGAACGCACCGCAAAGCGGTGTCGCGAGCGTGACGTTGCGGCCGATCTTGGCGCCCATCGCTCTCCAGTAGAGACTCATGAGCGGCGTGCCCGAAAACATCTCCGCCCAGCTCAACGGCTGAAAGCACCTGACGAGCCACCAGCGGAAGTAGGTGAAGCCCCAGACCGGATAGCGGCCCGGCTTCAATCGCCCAAGCACCAGCCACTTCAACGCAATGGTAAACACAACCATCGTCGGCCATAGGGCAAAGCCGAACGCCGTCAATATCGCGGCAGCGCGCGGCCAGGCGATCTCGCCGTCGACGACCGAGGTCGCCATGACGACGACGAAGGCCAGCGGAGCGGCGACAACGCCGTAATAAGCGAAGATGCTGACAGCTTGCAGCGCAGCCACCGTCCAGCGTGTCAGTGCGTTGACGCGCTTGGCGGGGTGACGCTCAATCTCCTCGTCGGAGGATTGTTGCAGGCCCGCACACCGCGCCTCCAACGCTTCGGCAAGCCGGCGCACCGTTCGGTGGTCATAGAAATCGCGCACCGAGATTGGCACGTCAGGCACTGCCGTTCTGACGAGACTGACGGACTGCGATGCCAAAAGCGAATGCCCGCCAAGATCCAAGAAGAAATCCGCCGTCACCGAGACTTCCGGCAAGCTGAACGCCTGCGCCCACGCGGCCGCGAGGCGCGTTTCGAGGTCACCCTGAGGCGGCACGATTTCGCCGCCGCCGTTGAGCAGCGTCTGCGGCTGAGGCAAATTTTTGCGATCGACCTTGCCGCTCGACATCATCGGCAACGCATCAATCACGTCGAGATACTGCGGCACCATATACGGAGGAAGCCGGTTGCGGAGAGTGTCGCCAATCGCGCCCCGGTCGAGATCGTCCGCATGACCATTGCAAACGACGAAAGCCGCAAGTTGCTTCATGCCGCCGATTTCGGTGACTGCTACAGCGGCCGCGTTGATAAGCGGATTTTCAATCAGGACCGACTCGATCTCGGAAAGCTCGATGCGGAAGCCACGAATTTTGACTTGATCGTCAAGACGGCCGAGGAAGTAAAGTTCTCCGTCATGTCCGAGACGAACGTGATCGTACGTCCGGTATAGGCGATCCTTTCGCTCCGGCTCGAACGGGTTGGGAATAAAGCGCTGCTCGGTGAGCGTCTCGAAATTCATGTAGCCGCGACCGACACCAGCGCCGCCGATGAACAGCTCCCCATCCTCACCGGGCGCCACCGGCTGCAAGCTCTCGTTCAGAACATAGACGCTATATCCCGGCAAAGCCTTGCCGATGGAGACGGCTTCGCCACTCACACATTCGGACCACGTCGCGACCACCGTCGCTTCCGTCGGCCCGTAGGTATTCAGCATGCGCCGGCCAGGCTTGGCCCAGCGCGCCACCAGTTCACTGGAGCAAGCCTCGCCCCCCAGCACCAGTGTCTTCACCGTATCGAGTTCCTGGTCGATCATCGCCAGCATCGTCGGAACGGTCGAGAAATAGCTGATCCGCCTGTCGTTGATGAATTGAGCAACGTCAGCCGGTGACCGCTGAATCTCTTCCGTCGGCACCACGAGCGTACCGCCGCGCGAAAACGCCGCCCAGATCTCCTCGACCGAAGCATCGAATGCCGTCGAGAAGCCCTGGTAGACGCGATCTTGCAGCGTGACCTGATAGATTGTCTTCAGCGTCTTGACGAAAGCGACCGCATTGCGGTGTTCGATCATCACGCCTTTCGGGCGTCCCGTCGAACCCGACGTATAAATGATGTAGCTCAGCGCCGACGGCGTCAACCTGCGCTCGAAATCGATAACGGGTGCGATCGGCTGATTGAGAATCTGATCCTGCTCGCTGTCGAGATGCAGCACGGCCGTCTGCAACTCACGCTCAGCGGTGTCCGCCAGAGATCCTTCAGAAACGATGAAGTGAAGCTGGGCATCGTCCGCAATGGCGCGAATACGATCCATGGGCCATTTCGGATCGATCGGAACATAGGCGGCGCCGGCTTTTAGAATGCCGAGAATGGTCGCGTAGAGACGCGGCGATTTCTTCAGGAAAACGCCGATTAAAGATCCGGTGCCGACACCTTGTCGAACGAGGTAATGGGCGATCTGGTTCGCATCGCAATCAAGCTCTTCGTAGGTGACGCTGTCATCGCCGAATTCGACCGCCGCATGATCGGGGCGTCGCAGAGCCTGCTGTTCGAAAAATTGATGCAGGAGGCGCGGCTCCCGCGGCCGTTCATCTTCCCAGAAATGGAAATTGATCTCTTGAATAGACAACGGAACCCTCACTCAAATGGCTCAATCGAGCATGTGCCGCCACGGAACTGCTCGATGCGAGCGCCACGGAGTATCGTTGCCCTTGATGGTTCGCGATCCACGTTCTGAATTCGGGTTGCTCAGGTCCGTCATTGGAACTTCCCGGCAAAAGTCGATCGTGATTGAGATCAAAGGCCTTATCGGCCACCTCAGCAATTCCGGTGCCAAGCATCTTCACGAAGGCTTCTTTAAGGGTCCAAAGCCGGGCGACGGCGCGAGGCCGGTCCGCGTCCGGGAGCTTGACGAGCCCTGCCAGCTCTCGCGGCGCCATGACTTCGCCGAGCCAATCCGAACCGGCCTCGAACTCGGCATCTGCGACGTCGATACCGACGTCCCCTATCGTCGATACCGCGACGACAGACATCTCCGGCGTATGAGAACAGCTGAATTTAAGGTTGTTTCGGCCGTTCGAGAGCGTCGGCTGTCCGAACTCCGTGCGATCGAAGCGCCAGTCTTCCGGGCTGATCTCGCCGCCGACCGCGTCCGAAAGCGCGCGACGCAGCAGGTCGCGCGTCTCGTACGAACGCTGGCGTGCACCGGCGTGCCGCACGGGGGCAAATTCGTCGATGTCGGCCCTCGTTAACGAAAGCTCGGCAAGCGATGAGTGAGAATTTGAACCGTGTACGACGTACCAGATCTGCACACCCGGGACGATTTCGTGTCCCGCTTTTCCCGAATTCGTGCCGACGGCAATTTCAGGTGTCGGATATCCAGCCGGAGCCTGATTTTGCTCACTATCCGCCGAGAAAACAGAGCTAAATGCCGATCTTTTTGTAATAAAATTGAGAGAATACACGGACGAGCCCTGATTTCGAGAATGGCCGACCGTGAATTGCTTTAAAAAGACGTGCCAATTAACCGAATGCCAACCTTTGATCTTGAATCAAGGCGTGCGCATCCCGACAAAAGTGAACGCGGCGTTAGCGAATTATTTCGAATGCCGCTTACCTTGGCGACGTGAAAACGTGGCGTTTGCCGACTTTTGAAATATGTGAGGATGGGGCGCCGTTATCAGGCACACTCACAAACGGGGCTCGGGACCTAACATCGCGTGGCAGAGAACAAGGGAAATCATTGCTCTCGCCAAGCGGTCGTATGGTTTGCCGGCGCGCTTGCAGGGATTTGGCTTGCGGGTTCCGCGATTGCGAATGAACAAATGTCACCCAGCAGACCAGTTCCTATGAAAAAGGGCTACGGGGTAAAGGAGACTGGCCTCAAGCCCGTATTCCCCGCGAATTACAAATGCTCGCCAATAACATCGCTTTACGCCAGCTGGCTTGATGTCGACGGCACGCGGCGCGACGAAATTCACACCGGTATCGATGCCGGGAAGCTCGGCGAGGAAATTCTCGCTCCGGCGGCCGGTACGGTCCGCGCCATCTGGAAAGCCGATTGGCAATGGGGCACGGAAGGCGCGCTGCTTATCCGTCACGACCGCCACGATGTTAATATCCCGAACGGATCGAGATATTATTATTCCGAGTTCGACCACCTCAATTTCGAGGAAATCAAGGATCTGAAAGTCGGGCAGAAAGTCGCCCGCGGCGAGGCGTTGGCGCATGTCAGCCGCCCGGGCGAGCAATCCAGCTATCTCCCTGAAGTCCATTGGGAAGTCTGGGAAGCCGACAACGACAATCTCGTCTGGCGAAAGAACCGCTACGATGCGCCCGAATGGTGGAACGACAGCGCCCAGTTGATCGATCCGCTCTATATGCTGGGCATTCACAAGCCGCCGGACGACGGCAAGAGCGTCGAGATCGTCCCCTTCGAAAAGGGCGCCGACTACCGCCGCTTTCGCGGCTTCACCTATATCTTGCCGTGCCGTCCAAAAATGAAGAAGCGCTGAAAATCGCCGGCAACACTGCGACTGGCATCCCTCTTGCTTAATCGTTCGCGAGTTTCTCCGATTTTGAGCAGGAGTGGTCCATGCGCGGAAATTTGCAACGGCGTCACAGCCGAAACGTTTTGATTTCTCTATTTACCGCTGTTGTCGTCGCTGGTGGAATGTCGTGGCCCGCAGCCGCGCAAAGCCCGCAAACGACCACGGACGCCGCGGATACGGGCACCGTCTGGTGGAACGAACTGATCTCGGCAAATCCGGATCGCAGCCGCGACTTCTATGAAAGCGTCGTCGGATGGACGCCGAAGATCGTCGCATCCGACGACAACACGCGCTCTCCTGCTCCGGGCGAGGCTGCTTACACGTTGTTCACCGCAAATGGCAGCGAGACGGCCGGGCTGACCAAATACGAAGGCAAAGACCCCAACGATCCGAAGCCGGGCTGGCTGATGTACATTCAGGTCGCTGATGTCGATAACGCCGTCGTCGAAGCGCTCAAGAAGGGCGGCAAAGTCCTCAAGGCCCCGACCGACGCCGTCAAAATCGGACGCCTCGCGGTCATCCAGGATCTCGATGGCAACGCCATCGGCCTCTATGCACCGATCAAGACAGCACCCCCGACGCAGTGAACGCAGACGGCGATGCCCAATATGCGACGAGGCGCCTAGTGCGCCTCATCGTGTAAAAACTATCGAAGCCGGAAATAGATGAACGACGCGAAGCGGGATGCTGCGCGCCGTTCATTCGTTTATGGATGATCGCTCCAGCCGCGATCACGTCCCCACCAGCATGCGTTCGCTGGCGCAACGCTGACGATGGTCGTCGCCAAGGCAAGAATGATCGTGACGATCGGAATCATGGATCGTTTCATCTCAATACCTCCATAGGCTGTTCGAACGGCGGAGTTGACCGTCCGTGAGAGCAAACCGAGCCAGAACCCGCCAGTTCCAAGAAAAAATTGGCTAACGGCGTCACCGTTGTTCGCGATCGGCATTTTCGCGAGCGCCCTTAGTGACATGCCAGTTCTCGGTGCGTTAAGTAGACCGTTTTAGTCACCTTACGGGAGGAACGTGTGGAGCAGGCTGTCAGGCCGAGAAATGCCGCGGCGTACGCGCTGCGATCGATCACGCGGCAGATTCATCTTTGGCTCGGTCTTTCCGCAGGGCTAATCCTGGCGCTCGTCGGATTGTCGGGAGCGGGACTCGTTTTTGCCGAACAAATGGTCCGGTCTGAAACACCGTCATTCTTCGCCGA
>DATLJG010000156.1:0-1544 GCA_035538995.1 Hyphomicrobium sp.
GCGGGCGAACTCGTTGGCTCGCATAGAGACTATATAGGGACTCCGGTGAACCGGCTTGACCACGGGGGCGCATGGCTGTTCAGTTCTAATGGACATACCGCCGCAAACGGCGTCAACTTTCGGCAATACAAGGTCAAATCCGCGGCTCTCTCTTGCCGTAGAGTCAGAGAGGGTCGCCAAAGCGGTGAACCGCATCCAAAGTCATCGGAAATGACGGAAGAGACATACCCCCGCGCCAACCGCTGGAAGCGATTTTCCGATTGGGACGACCGCCCGCTCCGGCTCGACCAGTTCGCCGTCGAGGATGCCGAGAACGGTTTTTCCGCGTTCAAGAGCCCGCACGATCCGAAGCCCGGCCTTGGATTGGCAGCCGGTCGCGTAGAGTCGATGGATGGCGTCCTGGCGCGCGACTTCGACATGATCGACGTCTTCATCGCCCGCTATCACCTCGATTCCGCCGTCGCGCCCGAGGCAATGGCCATGCCGTCGATCAACGTCGCGCGGATGCTCGTCGATATGAACGTGCCGAGAAGCGAGCTGGTGCGCCTCGCGCATGGCATGACGCCCGCTAAGCTCGCTGACGTCCTTTCGCACCTCTCGTCTCTCGAAATCGCTTTCGCCTACGGAAAGATGCGGGCCCGGCAGACGCCCGGCAATCAGGCGCACGTCACCAACGCCAAGGATGACCCGTTGCAAATGGCGGCCGATGCCGCAACGGCGGTTGCCTTCGGTTTCGACGAAATCGAAACGACCATGCGCGTCGCGCGCAATGCCTGGTCGAATGCCGTCGCCTGCGCCGTCGGCTCGGCGGTCGGCCGCTGGGGCACGCTCTTTCAATGTTCCAGCGAGGAAGCCGAGGAACTGAAAATCGGCATGGCCGGCTTCACCTCGTACGCTGAAACGGTCTCAGTCTATGGAACCGAAAAGAGTTTCATCGACGGCGACGACACGCCCTGGTCGAAAGCCTTCCTTGCCGCTGCTTACGCTTCGCGCGGAATCAAGATGCGCTGCACGTCCGGGGCCGGCTCCGAGCTTCTCATGGGTTTCCATGATCGCAAGTCTTTGTTGTATCTCGAAGCTCGCTGCTTATGCCTGCAACGCGCGATGGGCGTGCAAGGCACGCAGAACGGCGGCATCGACGGCGCTCCGGTCACATGCACGGTACCGGGCGGCATGCGCGAGTTGATGGCCGAAAATCTGATCGCCGTCTGGCTCGACTTGGAATGTGCCTCCGGCAACGACGCACGCGCGACCGAGTCTGAAATCCGCGTCGGCGCGAAAATCCTGCCCTATCTGATTGCCGGGTCCGATCTCATCTGCTCGGGCTTCGGCTCGATCCTCAAGTACGACAATTCCTTCAACGCCTCGCTGCTGAATGGCGAAGAGCTTGAAGATTATCTCGTCTTGCAGCGCGACTTTGAGGCCGACGGCGGCCTGACCCCGGTCAGCGAAACGCGCGTCATGGATCTTAGAACCCGCGCCGTCGACGCCATCAGCGCCGTGCTCGAAGAGCTTGAACTCGCCAAGCCGACAGGCGACATGAA
>DATLJG010000157.1:0-9666 GCA_035538995.1 Hyphomicrobium sp.
TTTCGAGGTGCTCTCGGAACTTGACGAGAGCGTGCGAGACCAGGTCTCCGAAGGCTTGCCGAACGCGCTTCTGGCCAAGGCGGTTACGCACCTTGATACCGACGACGCGGCCTACGTCATCGAGAGCCTTGAGGAGAGCGATAAACAGGAAATCCTGGCGCAATTGCCCTCCAGCGAACGCCAGGCGATCGAGCGCAACCTCGAATATCCCGAAGAGACGGCCGGCCGCATCATGCAGGCCGATTTCGTCGCCGTGCCGCCCTTCTGGACCGTTGGCGCCGTGGTCGATCACATGCGCGAAAGCGATGACCTGCCCGACTATTTCTCGGAAATCTTTGTTGTCGATCCGACGTTTCACGTTCTTGGCGCGCTCGATCTGTCGCGATTGCTCAGAACCAAGCGCGATGTGACTGTCTCGGAGATCATGAATCCCGATCGTCACGTCGTCCTCGCAACCGAGGGCCAGGAGGAGGTCGCCCGCCAGTTCCAACGATACGACCTGATGTCGGCCCCGGTCGTCGATGCCAGCAATCGTCTTGTCGGCGTCGTGACTGTCGATGACGTCGTCGAGGTCATTCAGGACGAAGCCGACTTTGAAATTAAGGCGCTTGCAGGCGTTGGCGACGAGAGCCTGTCCGACACTGTCGTCGAGGTGGCCAAGCCCCGCTTCTGGTGGCTGTTCGTTAACCTGTTCACCGCGCTTCTGGCGTCGGCGGTCATTGGACTCTTTGGCGCCACGATCGAGAAGATGGTGGCGTTGGCCGTTCTGATGCCGATCGTCGCGTCGATGGGCGGCAATGCCGGCACTCAGACGATGACGGTCGCCGTGCGGGCGCTCGCAACGCGGGAACTGACGGCGGCGAATGTTACGCGCGTGGTTGTCCGCGAAACGGCGGTCGGCCTGCTGAATGGCGTCGCCTTTGCGATTCTGATGGGCCTGATCGCCTATTTCTGGTTTCAATCGACGCGACTGGGTCTTGTGATCGGTGCTGCGATGATCATCAATCTTCTGGCGGCGGCGCTTGCCGGAATTTTCATTCCGCTTGCTTTGAACCGCATGAAATTCGATCCCGCCGTATCATCGACCGTGTTCGTCACCACCGTCACGGACGTCGTGGGCTTTTTTGCCTTCCTTGGGCTTGCGGCTGTGTGGCTCAGATAACCGGGAATTGGAAATGACCATCGCCGTACGTCCGATTGTTGCAGCCGACAAAGCCGGCTGGCTTCGGCTTTTCTGCGATTACATCACTTTCTACGAGGAGAATGTGCCCGAGGACGTGATCGAGCTGACCTGGCGACATCTGCTTGCCCAGGATGACAACATGGCGGGTCTTATCGCCACTGATGGAGAAGGGCGCGCGCTGGGGATCGTCAACATGGTGTTCCATCGGTCGACGTGGTCGCCAACGTGGTACTGTTATCTTGAGGATCTTTTCGTTGCGGCCGAAGCCCGTGGAAAAGGTGTGGGCCGCGCCCTTATCGAAGCCACTTACGCAGAAGCAGACCGCCGCGGCGCCTCACGGACCTATTGGGCGACGCACCAGAATAATGGTACGGCGCGAGCCCTTTACGACCAACTCGGCGAACTAACGGAGTTCGTCCAGTATCGCCGCTAGTGGTGGGCCGATGGCACGAGGCTGCCGATGTGGTCGAACAATTCGACCGCCTGCGGATAGGCCTGCAGAATTTGCGACATGTCGTTTGAAAGCTCGCGCAGGCGCGTCTTCTGCGCATTCGTTGGCGTTCCCGCTCGCATCAACAATTCCAATTCCGAAAGCCGCTGCTCGAGGTGCTGTGTATTGGGCTGGCGGGCATAGAAGCGGTGCATCTCGACGATCGCCGAAAGAACCCCGCTGTAATCCACAAATCCGTCCGCCGTCGATGCGCCGTTCGATGACGAGGCCAGGCCGGGCTGGGCTCGGTTCTGTCGCGGCGTCACGTACTGAGTATCCGTGGCTGCGGGCGGGCGTGTTCTCGGGACGCCGTTCTGCGTGGCGGAACGGTCCACGGATGCAGCCGTCCCGGGATTGCCTCCGTGCCGGCCGTCGCTGAGACTCTGTTGCGGGGGCAGGCTTCCCATTGCTGCCGCAACATTGTCGATCTGCTCTTTTTCGAAGTTGACGGTAAACATCATCGACTCATCGCCTCGATTGATCTTCTCCGTCAGGATTCTGCGAACCTCATCCAGGATCGCGCGGTCGGGCGAGGTGAATCGCGACAGGACACCGTCGTTCGTCGAAATCAGTAGGTAGGGCGTCTTATCCTCGGGCTTGAATGCGAGCCACGCAAACAGCAGCATCAGGAATCCGAGGATCACTGTTCCCCCCGTCGGCGCCAACGGCCCAAACGATAGGTCCGGACGCATCGACCCGAACGTCATTATGGCGAAGAGGGCGACCAATCCCCAATAGAGATAAACCGGCTTCGTACTGACATGGACGCCGACACTGATCGTCGAAATGTTCGCGATCGGAATGGTGCGAGACGGCGTCGTCAGCACGCGCCGTTCGATACGAAGGCCCGTAAACGTCTTGGTCGCCGCGGCGCTCTCGGTTCTGCGTCCAGCAAATTTCATATTAAATCGGCCCCCGCCCCGGGACTATCGCACTAGTCCTCGGTCGGAACATAGTCGATGCGGGCCACAAACAGAAGCCCAACCCAAGTTCTTCACACTTTGCGTCAGCTGGCCGGCGCATCGAGCTTACGTGTGAGATCTTCGAATTCCTTACGCAACTCATCGCTCTTGAAGATTTGCTCGAAACTCGGTGATTCGAGTTTCTGAATGGCCTCGAACGAGGTTGAGCTTTCGCGCATGAGGTCGCGAAGCTGAACACTCGCCTCGACCGTTTCGTATGTGTTATCGGCGATTTTGAGATCGTGCACGGCCTTCAGCCGGGCCTTGGCGATCTGCTCCCTTTGTTGTTGCAAATAGCGCCGGTAGCTTTGTGCGGCGTCGCTCGCGACTTTCTGGCTCTCGCGATTCGATTGCAGTGCCCGCTGCTGATCCGGGCGATTGTTGGCTTTTAGCAACTCGTCGGTCCGGCTACGCGCCGCCGCGATGTCGGCGATGATGGCATCGAGCTTCGGCAGATATTGCGTATCGATTTTCGAAATCGTCGCGTCCTGTGCCTGGACGAGCATGGCGAAGAGGGCGGCGTGCATCGCGAAATAACGGCGCGCAGCGTTCATGTTATCGCCCGTCGAGCTGATGAGGTTGGCGAGCTGACCATCGATCATCTTGGCGGCATTGAAGACCGCGACTAGCCGCACCAGATCGCCGGAAAGCACGCTGTCGAGCAGGAGATCAATCTGGTCGGGTTGAAGCTCGACACCGGCGGCCTTGAGCGAGGCAGCGATCTGGGCTTTCTCGGCTTTGATCTCGGCCCGGTTCGCCGCGATGCGCTTGTTGTTGTCCTCCATCTGCTTTTCGATCGAGCTGACCGTGTCCGTCATAATGTCGGTGAACCCGGTTTCTTTCGGCGCGACGAGCTGCTTTTCCTTGAGCCGGGCGTTTTGGTCTTCGATATCGCGAATGTTGCGCCGAAGGGACTCGAGTTTCTTTTGCACCTCTACAACCGGCGTATCCGTCACGATGCCGAGCGCAGCGTCGAGCAGATCGCGAACCTTGGCCTCGCGATCTTCCCGCGTTTCCTTCCAGAACGGTGGAATGATGTAATCGTCGCGGCTCGGGAGTTTGCTGGCGCCGGCGCGCGTGCTGGCCGCGTCCTTCAGAATGGCGTCGACCGCCACCATCAGGGCTTTGGCCTGTTCGTACTTGGGATCGCCATCGCGCGGATCGGCGGCGGCTTTGGCGCTCTCGGCATCGGCGCTCGACGGCGCGATTTTTCTCGTCGGATCGATGGACGATGCCGCAGGCTTTTCGCGCGATTTCAAAAACTCGCCGATGGCATCGCGCTTCGCCGCTTGGGCCGCAGCGAGACTGGGAAAAACCAAGAGCGTGAGAAGTGACAAACACAGGGCCGTTGCTGGCCGCCGTTCAACCGACATGGACGCCTCCGTCGGCTTCACTCGCTGAAAATTCCGGCAAATCAATGATGCACGCACCATGAGTTGATGCAACTCGCTTGGCGCGGCTACTTGCGAAGACGCTACAGCCGGGCTGCGGCGCGGATCAATCTTTGAAATTCTTCATCGATATCCCGGGCGTCATCCAGCACCAGCATTTCGGGAAACGGCGGGCCGGATTTGTTGACGGGATCGGCGGGGTGCGCGCGGCGCACGCCTGCCGACCCGAAAACTCCGTAAAGCCTGAGTTTCCTGGGTGCTGGCAGGAGAGCCGCAAACGGCTGCGGCGCCAGCATGAAGATGAGCGGGCCGACAGCCGCAATTTGCACGCCGGGCACCGCGCGCGTGATTTCATGCAAAACGAGATCGGCGAGCGGCCTCAGGCCCTTGGCCTCTCCGATCAGGCGTTGCACGCCGGCGCGTGCGGCTTGCGCGCTGGAGCCCGGGATATCGACGGCCGCCGGCAGAGACTGTGGCGCCGCGACTTCGCGCCGGGGCGTCTCGGAAATCGATCTTGTCGCGGCCGCGCTCTCATCGTCCCCGTAAATCAGTCGCCCGCCATTGTGATGAATGCGCTCAAGCCAGGAGGCTTGCGAGAACTGAAATCCCTGATGGCGCAGCCAGTCGATGATGGCGTTACGCTCCCGATGCCCGCTTTCGGAGATCGCTGACATCCACGCGGAAAGATCGCGCCCCGTGTCCTCGGGGAGGCTCGCGATGAAGTCTCGCTCCTTTTCGGCATAATCCGTGCTCATCGCAGTTCAATATCAGATCCAGCGTCGCGAACGGGCTTTGTAATCGAGATACGTGTCGCCGAATTGGCTTTCGAGGCGGCGCTCTTCCGGAATGATCTGGAGGATGGTGACCAGCACTCCAAACGCGGCCGCAGCCGCGACGAACCACACTGATTTAGTGACTTCGGCGATTCCGAGAAAAATGAGCACGTCCCCTAGGTACATCGGATTTCGGAAGCGAACGAATGGCCCGTTGGTTACGAGCACCGTCACCGGAGCGTGAGGAAGGAACGTCGTGCCATGTGATCGCAGGGTCCACGTCGCCCAGACGAGTAGAACGATGCCGGCGATGCCGAAGCCAACGCCGATCCAATGTGCCGGAGCGTCACTAATGCCCGGCCACGGTAGCGGCCACCACCACGTGGCGAGCGCGGCCGCGCCGCCGAGTGCGATCTGGAGCGCTGGCGGCCACGGGAAAACGTTCGCCGTGGCGGCAATCGGGAAATCGGCATTCTGTTCGGTCATGCAAACAGTTTACAGCCAAACGCACACAGCGCCACCCGACGCCGCAACACGCGCCTTTCCGCTCCGCACCGGCCCTAGTGCGGTTTCATTTTCTTGGGCGGTAAAACGCGCGGAGACGGGCTGACGAGCGGATCGGTCTGCTTCAGCTCATAATCGAGGTCATAACTCTTACAGCCCATCGCTGCGAGCCGTTGGTTGTAGTCCGTGAGGCGCTTCATGTCAGCGGCGTGGGCACCTTCCGGATCAGAGCCGGTCTTCGTCGTTCCGACCGTCGACGCAAAGATGGAATGCAGTCCGAGCGACAGCCCCGACGGTTTTTTGCGGTCGCCGTCGCCGCGCAGCTGCAGAATCAGCACCTGAATCCGGCCTGAAAGCTGCTTGCAGTTCAGCTTGCTCTGGTCGACCGGCGGTTGATATCCGACCCCGTGACCTGTGTCTTTCGCGCTCTTTGCATAGGCGACGGAAATGACCGGTGTGACGTCGACGGCCGCAGCCGATATCAACAGAGCAACAGCGATAAGACTGAACAAAGATACAAGGCGCATTCTGCCTCCCGAGAACAAGCGTAAGGCGCATTCGACCACGAATCGCAGCCAAGCTAATGGCAAACTCCGCCTCTACCAAGGCAGCCGACTGGCGCAGGTTTGCCTTGTTCGCGGGGCTTGGTTTCACTAGGAGCATGGTTGACAGGCGCCAACGAGGCCGGAGCGGCGCCGGTATTTCGACTGTAGGCCTTCGGAGGGGAACGCGATGGCGACTTTGCGGCTGGCTCTATTTGCTTTTGCGGTCGGGTTCGCGTGCTTACCCGTTCGGGCTGACGAACAAAGCCCCACGCAGTTTGCTTGCGATTTCAGTACGGGCTATGCCTGGAGCTACGAGAATGGAAAGTTCAAATCGACGCCGCCGAACGATTTATCCTTCGAAATCGGCGATATCGATCTCGACAAGCAATCCGCGAGGCTGATCCTCAACGGCAAATCTGCGACAGGCCTTAAGATCGTCCGTGCGCTCAACGCCAATACGTTCCTTGAGGTCGTCAATGAAGGCTTCCTGAACGTGACGACGATCTATGATCGTGATCCGGCGACGGGCAAGTATCCAGCCGTGCATTCACGTCATTTGGGACTTCTAGGTCAGCCGATATTTGCGCAGTATGCCGGGATCTGTACGGCAAAACCTTGAGGCCCTGCTGGTTGAGCACATCTGATGGCCGCCAGCCGGCCGCTGGAGCACCACACGCGAATGACCCTGCATCTCGTCAAGCTTTGTGTCGGCGCGACGTCGATCGACGATTTGGCCGATTGGCAACGACACAATCACCGGCGCAAAACCCGAGACGGCAAACCGTGCGTCTATCACCCGACGCATCAATCGCCGAAGCGCGGCACCGAGTTGCTTGACGGCGGCTCGCTCTATTGGGTCATACGCGGCATCATCCTCGTCCGTCAGAAGCTCGTCGGCTTGGAGGAGGGGACGAAAGACGACGGAACGCCATGTTGCGATATTCTTTTGGCTCCCGAGCTGTTTCCCGTCAGACCGACGCCGCGGCGCGCTTTTCAAGGCTGGCGATATCTGGAAGCCGACGATGCACCGCCGGACCTCAAGAAATCTAAAGGCAATCAGATCGCGGCCATGCCCGCCGAAATGCGCAAAACGCTCGCGGCCCTCGGCCTCATTTGAAATCGCATCATCTCTGGAAACGTATGTCCCGCCCGCCTTTCACCCCAACGATCTTATCGCTGCCAAAGCTCGTGCCGTTCGTTGGACCGGAAGCACTGGAACGTGCTCGTGGCCGGCCATTTCGCGCGCGCCTTGGTGCGAATGAAAGCATCTTCGGACCCTCGCCGAAAGCCGTCGACGTTATGCGCGCCGCCGCCGCCAAGAACTGGATGTATTCCGACCCCGAGAATTTCGAGCTTCGCGTTGCAATCGCGGCGCATCACGACGTCCCGATTGAATGCGTCGTCGTCGGCGAAGGCATCGACGGACTTCTCGGCCTGACATGCATGCTCTTCCTGAAGCCGGGGGCTCAGGTCGTGACGACCGATGGAGCTTATCCGACGTTCAATTTTCATGTCCTTTCCCATGGCGGCGTTCCGCATCGCGTGCCGATGCGCGAGTTGCGCGAAGATATTCCGCACCTGATCGAAGCCGCCAAGGTCTTGCTGGCGCCGCTGATGTACGTGTCGAACCCGAACAATCCGATGGGGACCTGGTGGCCCGCGATGGATATGGACGAGTTCATACGTGCAGTGCCACCCGGAACGCTGTTGATCCTCGATGAAGCCTATTGCGATACCGCACCCGCCGGAACGGTGCCGCCGATCGACATTTCGAATCCGCAGGTCATCCGCTATCGCACGTTTTCGAAAGCATACGGTCTGGCCGGTGCACGCATCGGCTACGCCATTGGCGAACGGACGGTCATCGAAGCCTTCGACAAGGTCCGCAATCACTACGGCATCAATCGCGTCGGCCAGCTCGGCGCCACGGCGGCCATTGCCGATCAGGCCTACTTGAATGAAGCAGTCTCGCGAATTGCGAATGCCCGGAATCGCATTGCCTCAATTGCTACGGCCAATGGCCTGACCCCTCTGCCGTCAGGCGCCAACTTCGTCACCATCGATTGCGGAGGTGACGGCCCCTTCGCGGCGCGCGTTCTTCAGGCCATGCTGGATCGCGATGTTTTCATTCGCAAACCGGCAGCGAAAGGTCTCGACCACTGTATTCGCGTCTCATGCGGCCGCGACGAGGATCTGGATGTTTTCGCGGAGGCTCTTCCGGCTGCCGTTGAGGCCGCGCGCGGCGCGTCATTGTGACAATCGACGCAGCTCCAGCATTTCCGAGAATACAGACAATGCGACCGCGGCCCGTTAAAGGGACGGCATGACACTCGCCAGCGAATTGGGATTTACACCCCGCCAACGTCTGCTCAGCCTCGCCGCCGTGATCGCCACGGCCTTCGGCGTCGGTTTGTCTTTCGGCATCGGCTTTCCGCTGACGGCGTTGACATTCGAAGCCTGGCATCAGCCGAAATGGATCATCGGTCTTGCCGGATCGGCGCCGGCCATTGCTGTGCTCGTGGCGTTGCCCGTTCTTCCGCGCCTCGTCGCGCGGCTTGGGCCGGTGACGGCGATTTCCATCGGCTGTCTTGCCGGCGCGACCGGCTTTCTGACGCTTTACGCATTTCCTTCGCCTTGGGCCTGGATCGTGATCCGGCTCCTCATGAGCGTCGGCTTCGCCCTGCCGTGGCTCGCCGGAGAAACCTGGATCAATTCGGTGTCGGCGGAGAACACGCGCGGCCGCGTCATCGCCGTCTACGCGATCGCATTTTTCCTGGGATTTTCGCTTGGACCGGTCACTCTGCAAACGCTTGGGCTGACAGGCCTGTGGCCGTTTCTCGCGGGAGCGATCGGCACCGGCGTCGCTTGTGTTCCGATCCTTTTGGCGCGGCATCTCGCACCCGAGTTTTGCCACGACGGATCACGCAACTTGCTATCCGCGCTACGGCTTGCGCCCGCTGCGATGGCTGCCGCCTTCATCGGGGGATTTGCTGAAATCAGCAACATATCGCTCATTCCGAACGTGGCGTTGGCAGCCGGGCTTTCACAACGTGACGCTTTACTGCTGCTGAGTGTGATGACTCTCGGCGGAATTGCGCTGCAGTTCCCGATCGGCTGGCTCTCGGACAAGGTCTCGCGCTTCGCTGTAACCGTTGTCCTGGCGCTGGCTTTTATCGCCCTTGTCTTGACCTTGCCTCTGGTCCTGACAACGCCGGTAGCGGCGCGAACGATCGCCTTCCTGCTCGGCGGCGTTATTCTCGGGTTCTATACGCTCGGACTTGCTGTGGTCGGCGAGCGCGTCGGCGCGAACGATCTCGCAGCCGCTAATGCCGCGTTCCTTGTCATGTATCAGGCTGGCTCAATCCTCGGCCCGTTGTCCGCCGGTATTGCCATGACGGTGGCGCCTGTCACGGGGTTCGTCGCGACGATGGTGGGACTGATGATCGTCTGCATCCTCGCGGTCGTTTTCCTCGAACGGCGCGATCACAGGAAGGCACAGAGCGCCAATCGTCCAGTGTAGTTAATAAATTGTTGGTGCCGTCGCGCTAGCTTGCAAGCATCGCAACGTCGCCGGTCCCGCGCAACTGCTCAGCCCGGCGCAAGGGACGTGTCATGATGCGGGCGGTGCTCTCGTTCTTTTCGGTTCTGGCCTTTGGCGCGATGTCGGCGGCGGCTTTTATCGCCGTACTCCCGTGGCTTTCGGGGCGCGCGCCTGCCGGTCTCAAGGCGATGACGGATGGGCTGCAATTCAATTCCGTCATGCTCGGAATTGTCTTCGGCCTGATGCTGGGGTCTCTCGGGAGATACAACTGGACCGA